>NZ_JBXAST010000034.1:0-34813 GCF_058809645.1 Azospira sp. MPR-E4
CCTCCCGCCCTCACCGCCATCGCCGCCGCCCTGAAGCTGCCCCGGGCCCGGGTCGAGGGCGTGGCCGGCTTCTACTCCTTTCTCCATCTGCAGCCGGTGGGCAAATACCGGGTGCTCTTCTCCGACAACGCCACCGACCGCCTCCTGGGCAACCTGGACCTGCTCGGCACCATGTGTCAGAAGCTGTGGGTCGAACAGGGCAAGGTGTCGGAAGACGGCCTGGTCTCGGTGGATGTCACCTCCTGTACCGGCATGTGCGACCAGGGCCCGGCCCTGCTGGTCAATGGCCGCCCCATCACCCGCCTCACCCACCAGCGCGTCAATGAAATCTGCGAGCTGATCCGTTCCCGCCGGCCCCTGTCCCTGTGGCCCCAGGAATACTTCCGGGTGGAGGACAACATCCGCCGCAAGGACGATCTGCTCAATACCGTGCTGGAGCCGGGGGCTGCCCTGGCGGCGGCCATGGCCCTGGGGCCCGAGGCCTGGCTGGGCGAGGTGCAGAAGTCCAGCCTGCGCGGCCGTGGCGGCGCCGGCTTCACCACCGGGGTCAAGTGGGAGGCCTGCCGCAACGCACCCGGCGAGGAGCGGGTCATCGTCTGCAACGCGGACGAAGGTGAGCCCGGCACCTTCAAGGACCGGGTGCTGCTGACCTCCTATCCGGACCACGTGTTCGAGGGCATGACCCTGGCGGCCTACGCCACCGGCGCCCGCCAGGGCTTCCTCTATCTGCGGGGCGAGTACCGCTACCTGCTGGAGCCCCTGGAGGCGGCCCTGCAGCGCCGCCGGGAGGCCGGGCTGCTGGGGCAGGGTATCCGGGGCCAGGCCGGTTTCGATTTCGACATCGAGATCCATCTGGGGGCCGGCGCCTATGTCTGCGGTGAGGAAACAGCCCTGATCGAGTCCCTCGAGGGCAAGCGGGGCACGCCCCGCATCCGCCCGCCCTTCCCGGTGATCAAGGGCTATCTGGGGCGGCCCACGGTGGTCAATAACGTGGAAACCCTGGCCAAGACGGTGCTGATCGCCTTGGAAGGGGCCGAGCGCTTCGCCGCTGTCGGCACCGCCCAGTCCACCGGCACCAAGCTCCTCTCTATATCCGGCGACTGCGCCTTTCCCGGCATCTACGAGTATCCCTTCGGCGTTTCCATCGAGCAGATCCTGGAGGATTGCGGCGCCACCGACGTGCAGGCGGTCCAGGTGGGTGGCGCTTCGGGCACCTGCCTGGCGTCCTACGAGTTCCACCGGGGCATTGCCTACGAGGACGTGCCGACGGCCGGTTCCTTCATGATCTTCGATACCAGCCGGGACCTCTTCGAGGTGGCGCGCAATTTCGTCCACTTCTTCGCCCACGAGAGCTGTGGCTTCTGCACCCCCTGCCGGGTCGGCACCTCCCTGCTGCGGAACTTCATGGACAAGCTGTCCACCGGCCACGGCGCCAAGTACGACCTGGCCGACATCGAGTGGATCAACCGCCTGCTCAAGGCGGCCAGCCACTGCGGCCTGGGCCTGGCCGCCGCCAACCCGGTGGTGGAGACCCTGATCAAGTTCCGCCCCGCCTACGAGCGCCGGCTCCAGTCCCTGGATTTCGCCCCCGCCTTCGACCTGGACCAGTCCCTGGCCGAGGCCCGGCGCATGACCGGGCGCGACGATGCCGACGCCCACCTGAGTTCCGTGGAGGCCCACCGATGAGCGATACCAAGAAATTCCTGCTGGACGGCAAACCGGTGGTCTTCCAGGACGGCCAGACCATCCTGGAGGCCGCCCGCCAGGCCGGCCACTACATTCCCCACCTGTGCTGGCATCCGGATTTCCCGGCCCACGGTTCCTGCAAGCTGTGCATCGTCAAGGTGGGCGGACGCCACGTCTCCTCCTGCGCCATGCCGGCCAAGGAAGGCATGGAGGTGGAGAGCAACACCCCGGAGATGAACGGCGAGCGGCGGGCCCTGCTGCAGATGCTGTTCGTCGAGGGCAACCATTTCTGTCCCTCCTGCGAGAAGAGCGGCAACTGCCAGTTGCAGGCCCTGGCCTACGACCTGGAAATGCTCTCCGCCCATTTCAACCATTTCTATCCCAACCGGCCGGTGGATGCCTCCCATCCGGACGTCCTGCTGGACTTCAACCGCTGCATCTTCTGCGAGCTGTGCGTGCGGGCCAGCCGGGACATCGACGGCAAGAACATCTTCGCCCTCACCGACCGGGGCATCCACAAGCACCTGGTGGTCAATGCGGAAAGCGGCCGCCTGGCCGACACGGATTTTGCCGCCAGCGACCGGGCGGCCAACATCTGTCCCGTGGGCGTCATCCTGCACAAGCGCCAGGGCTTTTCCAGGCCCATCGGCGAGCGGGACTACGACGCCAAGCCGATCAGCGTGGTAGCCATGGAAGAGGTGGAAAAATGATCGTTTCCGGACGCAAGCTGCGGGTCGCCACCACCTCCCTGGCCGGGTGCTTCGGCTGCCACATGTCCTTCCTCGACATCGACGAGCACCTGCTGGAACTGGTGGAACTGGTGGAATTCGACCGTTCGCCCCTGACCGACATCAAGCACTGCGGCCCCTGCGACATCGGCATCATCGAAGGCGGCGTCTGCAATGCGGAGAATGTCCATGTGCTGCGGGAATTCCGCAAGCACTGCAAGATTCTCATCGCCCTCGGCGCCTGCGCCGTCACCGGCGGCCTGCCGGCCCAGCGCAACCACCTGGACGTGGGCCAGTGCCTGCAGGAGGTCTACCACACCTGCATCGGCGTCGAATCCCTGCCCGGCGGCCAGGTACCCAACGACCCGGAATTGCCCCTGCTGCTGGACAAGGTCCATCCCATCCACGAAGTGGTGCGGGTGGATTACTTCATCCCCGGCTGCCCGCCCTCGGGGGAGGCCATCTGGAAGTTCCTGACGGACCTTATCGCCGGCCACACGCCCCGGCTTTCCCATCCCATCCTGCGTTTCGACTGAGGCTTGCCCACCATGTTCGAACTTGAAACCGCGTCCCAGACCGACAACCTGCGCCGCGTCGCCATCGATCCTGTTTCCCGGGTCGAAGGCCACGGCAAGGTGACCCTGCTGCTGGACGATCACAACCAGGTGCAGCAGGTGCGCCTGCACATCGTCGAATTCCGGGGCTTCGAGAAATTCATCCAGGGCCGCCCCTACTGGGAAGTGCCGGTGATGGTGCAGCGCCTCTGCGGCATCTGCCCCGTCTCCCACCATCTGGCGGCCTCCAAGGCCCTGGACCTGGTGGTGGGCGCCGCCAGCATCACGCCGACGGCGGAAAAGATGCGCCGCCTCATGCACTACGGCCAGATGCTGCAGTCCCACGCCCTGCATTTCTTCCACCTGTCCTCGCCCGACCTGCTGTTCGGCTTCGATTCCGACGTGGGGCAGCGCAACATCGTCGGCGTCGCCGCCGCCCATCCGGAGGTGGCCAAGCAGGGCATCCTGCTGCGCAAGTTCGGCCAGGAGGTGATCCGCGTCACCTCCGGCAAGCGCATCCACGGCACCGGCGCCGTTCCCGGCGGGGTGAACAAGGCCCTGGACCCGGCCGACCGGGCCATGCTGCTGCAGGACGTGGAGCAGATGATCGCCTGGAGCCGGGACGCGGTGCATCTGACCAAGCGCCTGCATACCAGCAACCCGGCCCTCTACGACCAGTTCGGGCTGTTCCGCTCCAACCTCTTCAGCCTGGTGCGGGCCGATGGTGCCCTGGACTTCTACCACGGCCACCTGCGTCTGCGGGACGGGGACGGCAAGGTGCTGCTGGACGGCGTGGACTACCAGAACTACCACCACCTGCTGACCGAGGAGGTGAAGTCCTGGAGCTACATGAAATTCCCCTATGTGACCGCCATGGGCCGGGAACAGGGCTGGTACAAGGTGGGCCCCCTGGCCCGGGTGCAGAACTGCGACTTCATTCCCAGCCCCCTGGCCGAGATTGAGCGGCGCGAATTCATGGACCACGGCCAGGGTGGCCTGGTGCATGCGCCCCTGGCCTACCACTGGGCCCGCATGATCGAAATGCTGCACGCCGCCGAAGTTATCAAGGAACTGCTGGCCGACGACGACCTGCTGGGGGATGACCTGATGTCCTGCGGCGACCGCCGTCGCGAAGGCGTGGGCGTGATCGAGGCGCCCCGGGGCACCCTGATCCACCATTACCAGGTGGATGAGGACGACCTCGTCACCATGGCCAACCTGATCGTCTCCACCACCCACAACAACCAGGCCATGAACGAGGCGGTGCGCCAGGTGGCGCGCCAGTACCTGAATGGCCGGGAAATCACCGAAGGGCTGCTCAACCATATCGAGGTGGCCATCCGCGCCTTCGATCCCTGCCTTTCCTGCGCCACCCACGCCCTGGGTCAGATGCCCCTGACCGTGGAACTGCTGGACGGCAGCGGCCGCCTGCTGGACCGCCGGGTCAAGGGATGACGCGCCGGCTGGTGGTCTTCGGCATCGGCAACCCCAGCCGCGGCGACGATGCCCTGGGGCCCCTGCTGTTGCAGCGCCTGGAGCAGGCCCGTCTGCCCGGGGTGGTGACGGTGGAGGATTTCCAGCTGCAGATCGAGCACGCCATCGACCTCCAGGGTCGGGATCTGGCCCTCTTCATCGATGCCGGGGAGGGCACGCCGGCGCCTTTCAGCTTCGCTCAGGTGACGCCCCTCTTCAATCCGGCCCACAGCACCCATTCCCTGGCTCCCGGCGCCGTGCTCGCCGTCTATGGCCAGGCCCTGGAACAGGCGCCGCCGCCGGCCTACGTCCTCTGTGTGCGGGGCCAGCGCTTCGAGTTGGGGGAGGGGCTCAGCCCCGCCGGGCGCCAGCACCTGGAGGCGGCCTGGGACTTTCTCCGCCAGCTGTGTACCGAGCCGGACCCGGAGCGCTGGAGCCAGCTCCGGCCCCTGCCCGGATTGCCGCCCCTGCTCTAGGATTCCGGGCCGCCGGTGAATTGACCTGCATCATGGTTTGTTCCCGGCCCGCCGACAGATCATGGCGCATGCTGCCCGGGGGAGGGTGGCTCCTTTTTGGCAGAACGACCATGACCCATCCGACGTCCATCCAGCCCGGCCTGCTCCTGCGCGGCTTCCTGCTGCTGTTCCTTGCCGGTTCCCTCCAGGCGGCGCCCTGGCCCAGCCCGGTGGCCTCCTACCAGGCCGTGGCGGCCGGGGAAGGGCGGGGCGAGGACATCCTCCTGGCGGCGGCCCCCGATTCGGGGCTGGAAGTCTCCTACGATGCTGCCAGCCGGCGCCTGCACCTGCACTACCCCATGGCCTTCAACCAGCTGACCGAAGGCTGGAGCTGGCGGCCCCTGGCCGATCCGGCCAGCGAGGACTACTACCGCTTCAAGTATCTGCCCCTGGGCAGCGTGAACGAGGAGCGGGACAGCTATGTGGGGGAGGACAAGATCGGCGAGCCGGAAACCATGCGGGTGCTCTGGCGTTACGACTATTTCCTGGCCTTCGACAATCTCTACGACTTCATGCCCCGGGGTACCGACGACGAAGCCGGCTTCGACGCCGAGCTGACCCTGGAGCCGGAGCAGGCGGCGCCCCTGCTGGAACCGGGGGCGGTGAGCCTGATCGCCCGGGTGCACCTGCAGGAGCCCTACGTTTCCGAGAGCACCACCTTCTGGAAGGCCATCCATGCCCGGCCCACGGATTTCACCCTGAAGAAGCGCTACCTCATCGGCGAGGTGGAGGAAATCCGCTTCGTCACCGGGCAGAATCGAGTGCTGGCGCAGCTTCCGCGGTATCCGCAACAAAAACAGCAGAGCGGCAAGCCGTAAGGGCACAGCTTGCCGGGGGCTGCCGTGCTAAAATCTCGTTCTGTCACAAAACCTAAACTCAAAATTCATGTTCGGACGTCTGATGCCCCAAGAGGGCAAGTTTTTCGACCTGTTCAACGCTCACGCAGAACAGATCGTGCAGGGTGGTCAAGCCTTGGCCACCTTCATCAACCATCTGGGACGTAACCCCGAAGAGGCCACCCAGGCCGCCGACGCAGTGGATACCGCCGAAAGCCGGGCCGACAAGATCACCCACGAGACGGTCGCCCTGCTGCACAAGACCTTCATCACCCCCCTGGATCGGGACGAGATCCACTCCCTCATCACCGGCATGGACGACATCCTGGACCTGATCCAGGACGTGACCCAGACCGTCTCCCTCTACGACATCCGCAAGGGCACCCCGGAAGCCATCCAGCTGGCCGAAATCTGCGTCTCCTGTTGCGACCGGGTGCGCTGGGCCGTCTCCCTGCTGCCCAACGCCGACCAGGGCCCGGCCATCCTCAAGACCTGCGAGGAAATCGACCGCCTGGAGTCCGACGCCGACCGCGTCATGCGTTCCGCCATGTCCCGCCTGTTCCGCGACGAGCCGGACGTGCGCCAGCTGATCAAGCTCAAGGCCATCTACGAACTGCTGGAAACCGTGACCGACCGCTGTGAGGATGTGGCCAACATCCTCGAAGGCATCGTCCTCGAAAACTCCTAAGCGATAACCATGACTGGTCTCGAAATCAGCCTGGGAGTCGTGGTGCTCCTGGTGGTGCTGGCGTTGGCGTTCGATTTCATGAACGGCTTTCACGATGCCGCCAACTCCATCGCCACCGTGGTTTCCACCGGGGTCCTGAAGCCCCACCAGGCGGTGGCTTTCGCCGCCTTCTTCAACATCGTCGCCATCTTCATCTTCCAGTTGAAGGTGGCCACCACCATCGGCAAGGGCACCATCGATCCGGCCATCGTGGACCACATCGTCATCTTCGGCGCCCTCATGGGGGCCGTGGTGTGGAACCTGGTGACCTGGTTCTACGGCATCCCGTCCTCCTCCTCCCACGCCCTCATCGGCGGCCTGGTGGGGGCCGCCCTGGCCAAGTCCGGTCCCGATGCCCTGATTGCCGCCGGCATCCTGAAGACCGTGGCCTTCATCTTCGTCTCCCCGCTGCTCGGCTTCATCCTCGGCACCCTGCTCATGGTGGCGGTGTCCTGGCTGTTCTTCCGCACCACGCCGCGCAAGGTCGACAAGTGGTTCCGCCGCCTGCAGCTGGTTTCCGCCGGCCTCTACAGCCTGGGCCACGGCGGCAACGACGCCCAGAAGACCATCGGCATCATCTGGATGCTGCTCATCGCCGCCGGCCTGTCCCAGTCCAGCGACCCCATCCCCGTCTGGGTGGTGGTCTGCTGCTACGTGGCCATCGGCCTGGGTACCATGTTCGGTGGCTGGCGCATCGTCAAGACCATGGGCCAGAAGATCACCAAGTTGAAGCCCGTGGGCGGCTTCTGCGCCGAGACGGGCGGGGCCATCACCCTGTTCCTGGCCACGGCCCTGGGCATTCCCGTGTCCACCACCCACACCATCACCGGCGCCATCGTCGGCGTCGGCTCCGCGCGCAAGTTCAACGCCGTGCGCTGGGGCATCGCCGGCGGCATCGTCTGGGCCTGGATCCTCACCATCCCCTGCAGTGCCCTCATTGCAGCCGGTGCCTGGTATCTGGGCAGCTTCCTGCTTTGATTCCCCGCCGCCCGCCCCGTCCGGGGCGGGCATAATGGAGCCTGACTCCATTTCCGCTCCACACCCATGGTCTGGCTCAAGCTTCTGGCGGTGATCGCCGCCTCCGTCCTGCTCGTCTGGTCTTTCCCCTTCCTTTGGGAAATCGGCATCGCCGCCATTTTCGGCGCCTGTTTCTGGCTCTTCGCCCGGCCGCCGCAAAAACATCCCCCCGCCGACGACGGCCAGCCATGAGGGCATTGCCTCAGCGTCTCCGCGGAGGGCTGTGGATTGCCGCTTCCGCCGCCGGTTTCGGCGCCATGGCCATTTTCGCCAAGCTGGCCTATGCCGAGGGCGTCGGCCTGGAAACCCTGCTCTTCCTGCGCTTTGCCCTGGGCGGCGCCTGCCTCGCCCTGATCCTGCGCTGGCGGCGCCAGGCCTGGCCGGCCCCGGCCCTCTGGCCCGGGCTGGCGGCCATGGGCGGGATCGGCTACGTGGGCCAGTCCTACTGCTACTTTGCCGCCCTGCGCCATGCCTCGGCCGGACTCACGGCGGTGCTGCTCTATCTCTATCCGGTGCTGGTGACCTTGCTCGCGGCCCTGCTGGGGCGCCAGCGGCTCAGCGGGCGCAAGCTGCTGGCGGTGGGGGCCGCCTTCGTCGGCACCCTGCTGACCATCGGCGGCAGCCTGGCGGGCACGCCCCTGGGCATCGGCCTGGGCCTGGCGGCAGCCCTCATCTACTCGGTCTATATCCTGGCCGGAGAGCGCCTGACGGCCCGGGCCGGGGCCCTGGCCTCGGCTGCAGTGATCATGCTGGCGGCGGCGGTGGTGTTCGGCGTGCTGGCTTTCCATGCCGCCTCGCCGTGGCCGGCTTCCCTGGCGGGATGGGCGGCGGTGCTGGGGATCGTGGTGTTTTCCACCATCGTCGGCATGGTGGGGTTCTTCGCCGGCATGGCCAAGCTGGGGGCGGCGGATGCGGCCACCCTGTCCACCCTGGAGCCGGTGGTGACCCTGGTGCTGGCGGCCCTGTTTCTCGGGGAGGCGGTGGGGGGCTGGCAGTTGGCCGGCGGCGCCCTCATCCTGGGCGCGGTGGTGGTCCTGGTGCGTAGCCCGGTCATACCGGAGAGGCGCACCGGATAAGGCGCTCCAGGCATGCCCCGGTGTCGTGCCCGGGGCATGGGCCTGGTGGCGGCGGGCTTACTCGGCGATGGGCCGGGCGGAGGTGATGAAGGAGAGGGCCTTGGTGCTGTAGAGGTCCACATGCACCGCTTCCACCTGGGGCGTGTTCACGGTGGTCTCGGCCTGCCAGCGGATGAGGAAGTTGGCGCCGGAACCGCCTTCGTCCTCCCGCCGCTCGATGAACAGCTCCAGGGTGCCCAGGGGCGGAATGGTGCGCACCTTGGGCACGAAATCCTTGAGCAGCTTGCCGTCCGTGTCGTAGTAGCGGGCCGAGAGCACCTTGATGGGGTTCTTCGTATCCGTGTTGCGCACGCTGACCAGGGCCGACAGGTAGGACTTGTCCGGATTGCCGCTCTTGTCCAGGTTGCCGTGCCAGAGGTGGGAATAGATGGGCAGGTAGAGGGTCTGGCTCTTGGCCTGGTAAATCTCCTGGGCCTGGACCGGGGCCGCCAGCAAGGCCCCGGCCAGCATCAGGCCGGCGAGGGTCTGCAGCGGGCGGAGCAGGCGATGGGGCAGGGCGTTGGCGTTCATGGCAGTGGTCCCTTGGCAATGGTCAGAGGAGGAAGGCCCGCAGGGCGTCCAGCACCCGGTCCGGCTGTTCCGCCATCATGGCATGGCCGGCGCCGTCGATCTCGGCCCTGCGCACGTCCGGCAAGGCCTTGGCCAGGTCGCCGGCAGCCCGGGGCGGGGTCATCAGGTCCCGCTTGGCGATCACCAGCAGGGCCGGGCATTGCACCTTGGCGGCGGCTTCCAGACCGGTCTGGTAGTCGTTGCAGTTGGACAGGTCGACGAACAGGGAGCCGGCCCGGGCGCGGCGCATCAGGGCCAGGCTGGCCCCGGGCTGCCAGGCGCCGGGCACGGTGTTGCCGCCCAGGCCCTGGGCGTTGGACCACTGGTTAATCATGCGGTAGGCCTTTTCCGGCTTGTCCTTGGCGGCGGCCAGAAGTTGCTCGGAGACGGCCATGGGCACGGCGCTGCCGAGCAGGGCGACCTTGCCGATGCGGCCGGGGTGGCGGGCGGCGGCTTCCAGGGCGGTCAGGGAGCCCATGGAGTGGCCGGCCAGCACGGCTTTTTCCACGCCGGCCGCATCCAGCAGATCGGCCACCCAGTCGGCCAGGGCGCCGATGGAAGCCAGGGGCTCGCCGCCGGAGCGGCCGTGGCCGGGCAGGTCCACCGCCAGCACGCTGTAGCCGTGGTTGGCGAAATAGCGGCTTTGCAGGCCCCACACCGTGTGGTCGTTGGCGGCGCCGTGGAGGAAGACCAGGGCAGGCTTCTTCGGGTCGAAGGTCTTGCCGCCGGTGTAGGCGTAGATCTTGGTGTCGCGGACGATCAGTTCCATAGCTTTTTCGTCCCCCCTTATGCCGCAGCCTTGGCCGCAGCGGCCAGGCCCCGGGACAGGTCTTCGATGAGGTCGTCCGCATCTTCCAGGCCCACCGAGAGGCGGATGGTGCCGGCACCGATGCCGGCCGCCAGCAGGGCCTCGTCGGACATGCGGAAGTGGGTGGTGGAGGCCGGGTGGATCACCAGGGACTTGGCATCGCCCACGTTGGCCAGGTGGGAGAAGAGCTTCAGGGTCTCGATGAATTTCTTGCCGGCGGGGCGGCCGCCCTTGACGCTGAAACTGAAGACCGAGCCACAGCCGCGGGGCAACAGCTTCTGGGCCAGGGCATGGTCCGGATGGCTTTCCAGGCCCGGGTAGGCGACGCTTTCCACCGCCTCGTGGGCAACGAGGAAATCCACCAGCTTGCGGGCGTTGTCCACATGGCGCTGCATACGCAGGGGCAGGGTTTCCACGCCCTGCAGGATCTGGAAGGCGTTCATGGGGCTCATGCAGGCGCCGAAGTCGCGCAGGCCTTCGCGCCGGGCCCGCAGCAGGAAGGCGGCGACGGTGGATTCCTCGGCGAAGTCCATGCCGTGGAAGCCGTCGTAGGGCTCGGTCAGGGTGGGGAATTTACCGGAGGCTTCCCAATCGAAATTGCCCGAATCCACCAGCACGCCGCCGACGGCGGTGCCGTGGCCGCAGAGGAACTTGGTGGCGGAGTGGAAGACCAGGTCGGCGCCGTGCTCGAAGGGCTTCAGCAGGTAGGGGCTGGTGAAGGTGGAGTCGACAAGAAGCGGCAGGCCGTGTTCGTGGGCCAGGGCGGAAATACGGGGGATGTCCAGCACGTCCAGGCCCGGGTTGCCCAGGGTTTCGCCGAAGAGCAGGCGGGTGTTGGGGCGGATGGCGGAGCGCCAGGCATCCACGTCCCGGGTGGGAACGAAGGTGGTCTCGATGCCGAAGCGGCGCAGGGTGTAGTCCAGCAGGTTGTGGCTGCCGCCGTAGAGGGCACCGGAGGCGACGATGTGGCTGCCGGCCCCCATCAGGGTGGCCACGGCCAGGTGCATGGCGGCCTGGCCGCTGGCGGTGGCGATGGCGCCGACGCCGCCTTCCAGGGCGGCGATGCGCTCCTCCAGCACCGACACGGTGGGATTGGAAATGCGGGAATAGACGTGGCCGGCCCGTTCCATGTTGAAGAGGGCAGCGGCCTGGTCGGAGTCCTTGAAGACGAAGGAGGTGGACAGGTAGATCGGGGTGGCGCGGGCGCCGTACTGCGGGTCGGGCACCTGGCCGGCGTGCAGGGCCAGGGTGTCGAGGGTGTAGCCGTCCTTACCGGCCATGGGCGTTCTCCTGAGGGTCTCGTTGTTCTTTGGCTGTCAGGCCGGCATGTCCGGCAGCAGCATGTCTTCCAGCAGCCTGATGCGGTCCTTGAGCTGCAGCTTGCGCTTTTTCAGGCGCCGCACCAGGAGCTGGTCCGGCGGCGGGTTGGCGGTGAGGTGTTCGATCACCAGGTCCAGGTCCCGGTGTTCCACTTCCAGCTCGTGCAGCCGGCCGCGGATGATGCCGGCCTCGTCGTCGCTCAGGGTCATGGGCTGTTTACATTCGTAAAATGATCTTTGCCGGCGGCTTTCTTCCCGCGAGGGAAGCGGCCGCCAAGGCAGGATCGAGGACGCATTGTGGACCATTCCACAGCGTACGGAAAAGGGCATAGAATAGACCGTACAATTCTAACCTTATGGAGGAGATCCATGTCCCACACCGTCATTGTCGTTTTCGGCAAAGGCAAGGAGTACGAATTCAAGTTCACCCAGGCAGACCTCGGTGGCCAGACCGCGGAAGAGGCCCGTCGCTGGTTCGACAAGGAATTCGTCACCCTGGAATGCGAACCCTCCAATCCGGTGGGCAAGGTCCTGATCATCGACAAGGTACTCAACGTCGCCAAGTACGGCGGCGAAGCCCGCTTCGCCGAGGCCGGCGGCTGGGCCAAGGACTTCACCCGTAACGCCGCCCTGGCCCTGGGCCGCGATACGGTGCGGGTGGATGTGGCCGATTTCATCATCGGTTACTGAAACCGCAGCGGCGGGAAAAAAGAACGGCGCACCTCGGTGCGCCGTTCTGCTTTTGTGCCTCAGTCTTTGCCATCGGCCAGGGCCGGGTGCCGGGCCAGCTCCCGGGTCCATTCCAGGGGCGGCTGGGATGCGGCGACGTATTGCCGGTGCCGCCGCAGATAATCGCCCAGCAGGGTCCGGCCGGGGCCGGCCGCCGCTCCGCTGTAGGCCTGCAGCAGGCCCCGGTAGCACTGGCGGAAGCGGCGGGGCTCGCCCTGCCAGGCGTCCACCTGCTGCAGCAGCCGTTGCAGGAGCTGGGCGTCCTGCAGCAGGCGCCGGCCGTCCCAGGGATTGGGCCGGTCCACGGCGTGGCACAGGTATTTGAGATCGATGAAGCGCAGTCTGTCGCCGCTGCGGAAGGCCAGCAGGGCCCGGGCGGAGCGGGGCGAGGCGGCCAGGGCGCCGCTGTCGCCGAAGGCCAGGCGAATACGCTGCAGGGCCCGGGTCATGGGCGCCGGATTGGCGGGGTCGGCTGCCGGGGCCAGCCTGGGGCAGGGCTCCCCCAGGGCCAGGGCGAGGGCCTGCAGGTCGCTGCCGGCCTGGCTCACGGGGCGTCCAGGGGGCAGCGGCTGTCCCCTTCCTGGAGCCGCGGCCGCAGGGCCGGAGCCCGTTCGCCGAGATCGCGGAATTCCAGGCGTAGTTCGATGCGGCGGCTTTCCTCGGCGCTGGCCTTCTGGAAATTGAAGGAGGAGCCGCCCACCAGGAACAGTTCCCGCACCGTCTGCTGGTCCGTCTCCGAGAGGGCGTCGGCGCTGCCGGCCGGGCTGGCGAGGAGGGCGCAGAGGACCCGTTCCGAGCGCTGCAGGCTGAGATTGAGGTTGTACAGGTAGCTGCCCCGGGCGTCGGCGAAGCCCTCGACCACGATCTGTTTCAGCCATTTGCCGGCCACCGGGTCCCGGGCCAGGGCCAGGATCTTCGGCACCAGTTGCCGCAGCAGGCGGGCCTGCTCGGCGGAGAGCTTGTGGCTGTTGGTGTCGAAGCGGGCCCGTTCGCCGAAGTCCACGGACTGGCCGCGCAGGGTGACGCCGGGGAAGTCCCGGGTCATGTCCCGCACCCGCTGCAGCACCTCCCGGATATCTTCCTCGCGCCGGGTCTTTTCCCGCTCGCTTTCGGAAATCTCGTGGGTGACCGCCAGCAGGGCCACGGTCATGGCCACCAGGAACAGCACCATGAGGCCCGACATGAGGTCGGAAAAGGAAATCCAGAAGGGCTTTTCCCCTTCCTCGCGGCGGGCGCGGCGCTTGCCGGGCAGGAGTCCGATCATGGCGGCGGCTTAGCCCTTGCCGTCGGCGAGGACGTCGCCCAGGTGTTCGATGGCGTCCTTCAGGTAGCCCACGGCCTCGGCCAGCTCCCGCTGGAACTGGGCGTTGCCGGCCTTGAGGGAACGCTCCACGTTGTCGGCGAAGGCGCCGTGGGCCTTGGCCAGGACCTCGCTGACGCCCTGCAGATAGACGTCGGCACGCTGCTCGGCCCGGGCGAGGGACTGGGCGGCGCTTTCCAGGCGGCCCACCACCTCGCTGTTGAGGGCGGCCTCCCGCTGGGCCAGGGCCACCGTGCCCTGCACTTCCTGCAGCAGCTCCCGCAGGCTGGCGCCGACCTTGTGCTGCTGTTCCAGCAGCTGGCCGTTGCCGGCGCTGGCGGCGGCCAGGCTGCCGGCGGCGCTCTGGATGGCACGCCCGGCCTCGGCCACGGTCTGGGCGGTGTGGTCGAAGCTGCGCCCGGCGGCGGCGAAACCGCCGCAGGCCAGTTGCACGGCTTCGGCGCCGGCGCTGAGCTGGCCCATGGCCTGGCTGCCGGCCCGGTTGAAGCTGGCGACGCAGCCTTCCAGGGTGGCGGCGGCATTTTTCAGTTCCGTGGTGACCCCCTGCAGATGGCCTGCCACCTTGCCCATGAGCTTGTCGGTCTGCTCCGTCAGGCGCTCCTGCTGGGCCTGCTGGCCGCCGCCGATGGCCTCGGAGACGCCGGCCACCTGCTGGGCGAGCTGGCCGGCCAGCTGGGCCATGGATTCCTGGATGGCTTTTTCCAGACGCTGGCTGCTGGCCTCGAAACGCTGGCCGGTGGCTTCCAGGCTTTGCAGCAGGCGCTCCTGGCGCTGCTCCGCCTCCCGCTCCTGGCGTCCCAGCTGTTCGCCGATCTGCTGGCCCACATTGCCCAGCAGGCCGTCCAGGGCCTGGCTGATGCCGCCGGCCACTGCCTTGCCCTGCTGGGCCTCCATCCGTTCCAGGGTCTGGGTCAGGCGCTCCAGGGGCGCGCGGATGCTGTCGCCGACGGCGCCGGCCAGGCCCGCCGTCATGTTCTCCAGCTGGCGCTGGCCGGCCTGTTGCTGCTGCTCCAGCAGGCTGGCCATGGCCTGGCGCATTTCCGCCACCAGGGCCTGGCGCAGCTGGGCGGCCTGTTGTGCCGCCTGCTGGGCGGCGCCCTCGCTGGCGCCCACCAGGCGGGCCAGGTATTCCTCGCCGATGCCGGTGTCGAAGAGACTGTCGATGAGCTGGTTGAGGCGTTCCACCTGGCGGTAGCGGGCCACCACCAGGGATTTTTCGACCCAGGTGAGGAGCATGGCCAGGCCGATGGCGATGGCGGAAATCTTGAAGGCGTGGCCGACGCCCTGGATCAGCTCCCTGAGGCTGCCCCGCACCACGTCGGCGCTGGCGGAAACCTCGAAGTGGGTGAGGCCGACGATGAGGCCGGAAAAGGTGCCGAGGATGCCGATGCCGGTGAGGATGCCCGGCAGGTGCTTGTAGAACTCGGCCCGCAGGGGCGTATCCACCAGGGCCTGTTCGGTGAGGAAGCTTTCCGCCAGGGCCGTGGCGCGCCAGCGGGGGCCGGCCTCGGTGCGGGTCGGGTGCAGGGTCTGGGCGTATTCGCGCCACAGGTGGGCCAGGGGCGGGGCGCCCATGATGTCGCGGCCGATCTGCTGGGGATCTGGGTTGCCGCCGCTCTCCCGCAGCTGCTCCAGCTGCCCGATGGTGCGGCGGAAGAGGCGGCCCAGGCCCAGGGCGGGCAGGACGAAGCGGAAGATGAAACCGGTGCAGATGGCCGCCAGGAGCAGGGCGATGACCAGCATGTGGCCCGGAATGTCGGTGGCGGCGAGGAGGGAAGTGAGGGAGGAAGGCATCGGGCCCGGCGGGTCAGGGTGGTCGGCAAAGGCGGCAACGAGCCCGGATTCTAGCACCCCGGCCCGGCGCTGCTGCCGGTGGCCTCCGCTGCCGCAGCGGGGGAGCGGTGCGGGTCCGGGATTGATGCGGGTTTGGGGTGGCTGGAGGCTGGCGCCGTTCCTGGTCTCCAGCCATGGCATGGCCGGGAGGCGCTTGCCGCCTGCCCCGGCGGCAGGGGGTGTCCGAGGTGGTCGTCGCCAGGGCCTGGGTGGGAACTGTTTGCATCTGTCATCTTTGCAGAGTGGAAAGAAAGTTTCCAGGTGTCGGCTTTGTGACGTCGCAAGGTTTACAACTTTATGAAACGCCATTTCACGCGAGTTCCGTAGCTGCTTGATTGTTATGGTTTTGCCCTGTCTGGCACGGTTCTTGTAATCGTCCCACCCCAATAAGGGCGCGGCGATCCCCGCGCAACCATGCAAATAGCCCCGTGGGAACGGGGCAACAGACCGAGGGTGAGGCCATGCAAGAGCAAAAACTCCAGTCCCTGGAAATCCACGAGCACGTCATCGAGGCGGCCAAGCGCCTGGAAATGGGCCGCCGGGAATTCCTCCAGTTCTGTACGGCCATGGCCGCCACCCTGGGCCTGCCGGCCGGGGCCGAGGCCGCGGTGGCCGAGGCGGTGGCGGTGAAGAAGCGTCCCTCCGTCATCTGGCTGCACTTCCAGGAATGTACCGGCTGTACCGAATCCATGCTGCGGGCCGAGCATCCCACCATCGAGAAGCTGATTCTCGACGTCATCTCCCTCGACTACCACGAGACCCTCTTCGCCGCCGCCGGCCACCAGATCGAGGCCGCCAAGCAGGCCGCCATGAAGGCCAACAAGGGCCAGTACCTGCTGGTGGTGGAAGGGGCCATCCCGACCAAGGATGGCGGCATCTACTGCAAGGTGGGCGGCAAGACCGCCATCGACATCGTCAAGGAATGCGCCACCGACGCCGCCGCCATCATCGCCATCGGCTCCTGTGCCTCCTGGGGCGGCATGCCTTCCACCGACCCGAACCCCACCGGGGCCGTGGGGGTGAACAAGATCATCGACAAGCCGGTGGTGACCATTCCCGGCTGTCCGCCCAACCCCTACAACTTCCTTTCCACCGTGGTGCACTTCCTCACCTTCGGCCAGCTGCCGCCGGTGGATGAGCTGGGCCGTCCCAAGTTCGCCTATTCCCGCCTGGTGCACGAGAACTGCGAGCGCCGCGCCCACTTCGACGCCGGCCGCTTTGCCATGGAGTTCGGCGACGAAGGGCACCGCAAGGGCTACTGCCTGTACAAGCTGGGCTGCAAGGGTCCCGAGACCTACGCCAACTGTCCCACCATCCTCTTCGGCGACGCCGGCGCCGGCACCTGGCCCGTGGCCTGCGGCCACCCCTGCATCGGCTGTACGGAGCAGGGCGTGGGCTTCCAGAAACCCATCCACCAGACCGCCAAGGTCATGACCTACGCCCCGCCCGCCTCCTTCCCGCGCATCGTCGAGGAACAGGGCAAGGGCGCCTCCCTCGGGGCCGCCGCCGTGCTGGCTGCCGTGGCCGGGGCCGCCGCCGGGGCCGGGGCCATGGTGGCGAAGAACCTGGGTCTCTCCCACGCCGCCGAGGAGGCCGAGAAGGCCAAGCAGTCTTCCGAACAGAAACCCGCCGAGAAGGTGTGACCATGACTTCCCGTCGCAATTTCCTGAAAGGGACGCTGGCGGGGGGCGCAGCCGCGGCTGCGGTCTCCGTTTCGGTGAGTGGCCCGGCCTGCGCCCGGGACAACAATCCCCAGCCCGAGGGCGCCCTGGGCCTGCTCTACGACGCCACCCTGTGCGTCGGCTGCAAGGCCTGCGTCGCCGCCTGCAAGGAGGTCAATGGCAACCCGGCGGAGTTCTCCACGCCTGAACAGCTGTGGGATACGCCCCTGGATACCACTGCCAAGACCTTCAACGTCATCAAGATGTTCCGCAGCGGCACCATGGAGACGAAGGACGATTCGGACAACGGCTATGCCTTCATGAAGACCTCCTGCCTGCACTGCAACGATCCCTCCTGCGTCTCGGCCTGCCCGGTGTCGGCCATGACTAAGGACCCGGTCACCGGCATCGTCGGCTACGACGCCGACGCCTGCATCGGCTGCCGTTACTGCGTTGCCGCCTGTCCCTTCGGCATTCCCAAGTACGACTACTCCTCCGCCACCGGCAAGATCGGCAAGTGCGAGCTGTGCCGCCATCGCCTGCCGGAAGGCAAGTACGCCGCCTGTGCCGAGGTCTGCCCCACCGGCGCCACCCTCTACGGCAAGGTGTCGGACCTCAAGGCCGAGGCCGAACGCCGCCTCTCCCTCAAACCCGGCACCAAGACCGTGTTCCAGCGCGGCCAGCTGGGGGGCAAGGACCAGAGCTACGAAAACGTGGTGGGCCATTACGTGCAGCACGTCTATGGCGAGAAGGAAGTGGGCGGCACCCAGGTGATCAAGCTGTCCGCCGTGCCCTTCGAGAAGGTGGGCCACAAGCCCCTGCCCGAGCGTTCCGCCTCCTCCAAGTCGGAAACCCTGCAACACACGCTCTACGGCGGGCTGGTGATGCCCCTGGCGGTGCTCGGCATGATGACCTATTTCGCCAAGCGCAACGTCAAGCCTGACGACGACGAGCTGTAAGGGAGAGATCGCAATGTCTGCACAACAACACGCTGCACCCACCCCCGTCGGCGGCAAGCTGCTGACCCCGGTGACCCTCACCGCGGCGACCCTGATCGTGGTGGCCCTGGCCATCATCCTGGTCCGTTTCGTCTTCGGCCTGGGCGCCGTCACCAACCTCAACGACGGCTACCCCTGGGGCCTGTGGGTGGTGGGCGACGTGGTCATCGGTTCCGCCTTCGCCTGTGGCGGCTTCTCCGTGGCCATGCTGGTCTACATCTTCAACAGGGGCGAATACCATCCC
Organism: Azospira sp. MPR-E4; assembly: GCF_058809645.1. Lineage (NCBI taxonomy): Bacteria > Pseudomonadati > Pseudomonadota > Betaproteobacteria > Rhodocyclales > Rhodocyclaceae > Azospira > Azospira sp. MPR-E4. The sequence goes on from NZ_JBXAST010000034.1 coordinate 18,135, forward strand.
CTGGTACGCCCGGCCCTGCTGGCCTCCCTCTTCGGCTATACCCTGGCCGGCGTCGGCGTCATCTTCGACCTGGGCCGCTGGTGGAACTTCTGGCACATCCTGACCCCGGGCTACGCCTCGGCCAACTCGGTGATGTTCGAAGTGGCCCTTTGCATCTCCCTCTACATCGTGGTGATGTGGATCGAGTTTTCCCCCACCTTCATGGAAAAGTGGGGCATGCACGAGAAGCGCAAGAAGCTGAACAAGGTGATGTTCTTCTTCATCGCCCTGGGCACCGTGCTGCCCATGATGCACCAGTCCTCCCTCGGCTCCCTGCTGGTGGTGATGGGCACCCAGGTGCATCCCCTGTGGCAGTCCATGGCCCTGCCGCTGATCTACCTGCTTTCCGCCATCACCATCGGCTACGCCGTGATTCTCTTTGAATCCTGCATGGCCGCCGCCGGCTTCCGCCGCCAGATGGAGACCCACATCCTGACGCCTCTGTCCAAGGTCATGCTGGGCATGCTGGCGGTGTTCCTGGTGGTGCGGGTGGGCGACCTGGTAGTCCGCGGCGCCTTGCCCCGGGCCTTCGAGGGCAGCCTGCAGGCCCTCATGTTCTGGCTCGAGATGGCCTGCTTCATCGCCCCCCTGGCGCTGCTGGGCAAGGAGACTTCCCGCCGCAACCCGGCCCGCCTCTTCGTCGGCGCCGTGCTGCTGATGCTGGGCGGCGTCCTGCTGCGCATCAATTCCTACCTGGTGGGTTACGAGACCGGCGACGGCTGGCACTACTTCCCCTCCGTCCCCGAAATGCTGGTCACCTTCGGCATGTTTGCCATCGAGGTCTTCGGCTACATCGTCATCACCCGCCGCTTCCCGGTCTTGGCCGCGGAAGACGCTGCTGCACACTAAGAATTCAAGGAGAAACCCAAAATGACCAAGCGCGTAACGATCGATCCGGTGACCCGCATCGAAGGCCACCTGCGGGTGGACGTGGAAGTGAATGGCGGCAAGGTGACCAAGGCCTGGTCTTCCGGCCAGATGTGGCGCGGTGTGGAGAACATCCTCATCGGCCGCGACCCCCGCGACGCCTGGGCCATCACCCAGCGCATCTGCGGCGTGTGCACCACCGTCCACGCCATCTGTTCGGTGCGGGCCGTGGAAGATGCGCTGAAGCTGGAAATTCCGGTGAATGCCCAGTACATCCGCAACATGATCATCACCGCCCACAACCTGCACGACTCCATCGTGCATTTCTATCACCTCTCTGCCCTCGACTGGGTGGATGTGGTCTCCGCCCTGCAGGCCGACCCGGACAAGGCTTCCGCCCTGGCCGAGAGCCTCTCGCCGTGGAACCGCAACGGCAAGCACGAGTTCCGCAAGGTCAAGGAAAAGATCGCCGGCTTCGTCAAGACCGGCCAGCTCGGCATCTTCACCAACGGCTACTGGGGCCACCCGGCCATGAAGCTGCCGCCGGAAGTGAACCTGATCGCCGTGGCCCACTACCTGCAGGCCCTGGAAATCCAGCGCTTTGCCTCCAAGATCGTTTCCGTCCTCGGTTCCAAGTCCCCCCACATCCAGAACGTGGCCGTGGGCGGCGTGGCCAACCCCCTGGCGGTGGATTCCCAGTCCGTGCTGACGGTGGAACGCCTGCTGGCGGTGAAGGAATGGATCGAAAAGCTGGACGAGTTCGTCAAGCAGGTGTACCTGCCCGACGTGGCCGTGGTCGGCGCCCATTACCCCGAGTGGACCAAGATCGGCCGCGGCATCGTGGACTACCTGTCCGTGCCCGACCTGCCCCTGGACGGCAAGGGCACCCAGTTCGCCCTGCCCGGCGGCTACATCCAGAACGCCGACCTCGGCACCTTCAAGCCCATCACCCAGTTCGGCGACAAGTACTTCGAGGCCGGCGTCTCCGAGGCCGTCAAGCACGCCTGGTACTCCTACAAGGACGGCGACAACGCCACCCTGCACCCCTACAAGGGCGAGACCACGCCGAACTACACGGACTTCCAGGACGAGGGCAAGTATTCCTGGCTGAAGTCCCCCACCTTCTACGGCAAGCCCGCCCAGGTCGGCCCCCTGTCCCGCATGCTGGCCATGCTGGCCGCCGGCCACGAGCCCACCAAGAAGTACGCCACCCTGGCCCTGGACACGGTCTCTTCCCTGGCCAAGACCAAGATCGGCCTGGATGCCATGCACTCCACCATCGGCCGCCATGCCTCCCGGGCCGTGGTGGCCTGTGTCCAGGTGGACGAACTGGCCCATCAGTGGGACCTGCTCCTGGCCAACATGGGCAAGGGCGACCTCAAGACCTACAACAAGCCCACCTTCCCCAAGGGCGAGATCGCCGGCGTCGGCTTCCACGAAGCGCCCCGCGGCGTGCTCTCCCACTGGGTGGTGATCGACGACGGCAAGATCAAGAACTACCAGTGCGTCGTGCCCACCACCTGGAACGCCGGCCCGCGTAACGAAAAGGGCGTTTCCGGCGCCTACGAGGCCTGCCTGCTGGACAACCCGGTGGCCGATCCCGAGAAGCCCCTGGAAGTGCTGCGCACCGTGCACTCCTTCGACCCCTGCCTGGCCTGCGCCGTGCATGTGGTGGACAAGGAAAACGACCAGGTGGTGAAGGTCAAGGCGGCCTGAGCCGCCGGTTTGACGGGAAGCGGCGGCGCCGGTGGTGCCGCCGTTTTGTTTGGTGCCCCGGCTGGTCCCGGAGCATTTCTTGCGTTGCCTCAAACCGGCCCGGGGCCGGATTGTTTAAAGTGCCGCCCATGACTACTACCCCCACCATCGCCGTCCTTGGCGTCGGCAACATCCTCCTCACCGACGAGGGCATCGGCGTGCGCATCGTCGACGAGCTGCAGCGGCGCTACTCCCTGCCCGAGCACGTGCTGGTGCTGGATGGCGGCACCGCCGGCATGGAACTGCTGGAGCCCCTGGAAGGCCTGGACAAGCTCATCATCGCCGACGCCGTGCGGGTCGGCCAGCCGCCCGGTTCCGTCGTGCTGCTGCAGGGCGACGAGGTGCCCAAGTTCTTCCGCACCAAGATCTCGCCCCACCAGATCGGTCTCTCCGACCTGCTGGCGGCCCTGGAACTGACCGAGAAGGCGCCCAAGGCGGTGGCCCTCATCGGCCTGCAGCCCGTCTCCCTGGATACGGGCATGGCCCTGACGCCGGAGGCGGAAGCCAAGGTGCCGGAAATGCTGGAACTGGTGCTGGCCGAGCTGGCCAAGGCCGGCGTCGTGCCCCAAGCCATTGAAGGGGCCGCCTGATGTGCCTCTCCATTCCCATGCAGATCGTCGAGCTGGAAGGCGAGGAGGGCGAGTTCGCCTGGGTCGAGCGGGGCGAGGGCGAGCACTTCCGCCGGGAGCGGGTGAACATGATGCTGCTCGGGCCCCAGCCCGTCGGCACCTGGATCCTGGCTTCCCTCGGCCTGGGCAAGGAAGTGGTGGAGGAAGAGGAGCGCCTGCTGATCGAGGACGCCCTGGCGGCCCTGGCCGAATCCCTGGAAGGGGACTACGACCCGGCCCGCCACTTCGCCGACCTCAACCGGCAGTAGGGGCATGAGTTCCTTCCGCCCCCGCGTACCGGCCTGGACGCCGCCACCTGCCCGGGAAGGCAAGCCCTGGGCCGATGACCCGGCACCCCGGCTGGAGGAGCACTTCCAGCGCGTGCGCCAGGGCACCATGGCCGGCATGCCTTTCCTCAACGAGGCCCTGGCGGTGGCGGCGCTGCCCTTCGCCCGCGTTCAGGGCGACTGGGTCGGCATCGTGCTGACGCCCTGGTTCCTCCACGTCTATCTGCTGCCCGGCGGCGGCGAGCTGTGGCAGGACCTGGCCCAGGGCCTGCGCCGCCAGGTGCAGCTGCCGGCCGGGACCATGGATTTCATCGGCGACGAGGACGAGGCCCTGGGTCCGCTGCAGTATTGCGTGCTGCTGGCGCCGGTGCCCCAGTTCGCTAGCCAGGACGAAGCCCTGGCGGCGGCCCGGGAAGCCCTGGGCGCCCTGCTGACGCCGCCTCCGGCTGAGGCCGCGTCCCTCCCCGCGGCCACCGTCGGCAACGAGGCAGGTGCGCCGGCCGCCACCGCTGCCGGCAATGCCGCTGCGGCCGCCACGGCCGAGAGCGGGGCCGTCAATGACGGGCGGCGGGGCTTCCTGCGGGGCATCCTGGGGCGCCCCTGAAACCCCTTCCCGGCGCCGGCCGGGACTGCCGCAAATGCCACGTCAGGCCTGACGCTGAGGGACGGCGGCAGGCTTTTGCACTATCATGTGCGTGAATTATTTCGCATCCTGCAGCACTCACCGAGCATTTCCCTTCATGAGCAAGGCTTTCACCAAAGAGTCGGACGACGCGGACGAGGACGAACTCGAGCCCGCCCAGCGCCTGCCGATCGGCACCAAGAACTACATGACGCCGGTCGGCCACGCCCGTCTCAAGGCCGAACTGGAGCATCTGCTCAAGGTGGAACGGCCGAAGGTGGTGGAGGTGGTGCACTGGGCCGCCTCCAACGGCGACCGCTCGGAAAACGGCGACTACATCTACGGCAAGAAGCGCCTGCGGGAGATCGACCGCCGCATCCGCTTTCTCACCAAGCGCCTGGACAACTCCCTGGTGGTGGATCCCCTGTTGCGGGAAGCCACGGACCAGGTGTTCTTCGGCGCCACCGTCACCATCGCCGACGAACAGGGCCAGGAACAGACCTACACCATCGTCGGGGTGGATGAAACCGATATCTCCCGGGGCCACATCAGCTGGATCTCGCCCCTGGCCCGGGCCCTGATCAAGGCCAGGGAAGGGGATACGGTGCGCTTCCAGAGCCCCATGGGCCAGCGGGAGATCGAGATCGTCGAAGTCCGCTACCTGGCCATCGAGTAAAGACAGAAATCATGCATTACGACCTGCCCATCTCCCAGATCCTGCGGCACGAGCTGCTGGAATGCGCTCCCCAGACCACGGTGGCGGAGGCGGCAGGGCGCATGCACCAGGCCCGCTGCGGCTCCATCCTGGTGGTGGAGCTGGGGGAGGTGCGGGGCATCTGGACCGAACGGGACGCCCTGGCACTGAATTTCTCCGACCCCGAATCCATCCATCTGCCGGTTTCCCGGGTCATGAGCACGCCGGTGAAGACCGTGCGGGAAACGGACACCGTGGCCGACGCCGCCATCCGCTTCAAGCAGGAGCGCCTGCGCCACCTGCTGGTGGTGGACCGGGACGGGCGGCGCCTGGGCATCGTTTCCCAGACCGACATCGTGAACCACCAGGGGGTGGAGTTCTACGTGCACATGCGTGACGTGGGCTCGGTGCTGAAGAGCGCCCCCCTGCAGGTGCCCGGCAGCATGCCGGTGGCCGAGGCGGTGCAGCGCCTGCGGGAGGCCCGCAGCGACGCCGCCATCGTGGAGCACAACGGCCATCTGGGCATCCTCACCGGCCGCGACGTGCTGCGCCTGATCGGCCAGGAATCCCTCAACTGCAGCGCCGGCGAGGTGGCCACCTTCCCCCTCATCACCGTGCCGCGCAGTTCCACCCTGTACCACACGCGCAAGATCTTCAACGACCGGCGCATCCGCCACCTGGGGGTGATGGACGAGCACGGCCGCATCACCGGCCTGCTCTCCTACGCCGACATCCTGGACAGCGTCGAGCAGGAATACGTGGCCGAGCTGCGGGCCGCCCTGCAGGAGCAGAGCCAGCGGCTGCAGCAGTCCCGCCACGCTCTGCTGCTGGCCTCCAAGGTGGCCGAGTCGAGCCAGCAGGCGATCATGATCGTCAATGCGGAACGGATCATCCAGTCCATCAACCCGGCCTTTTCCGCCATCACCGGCTATTCCGCCGAGGAGGCGGTGGGCCACGATACCCGCCTGCTCAAGTCCGGCCTCCACGACGCCGACTTCTACCGTCAGCTCTACGCCGACCTGGCGGCCTTCGGCGTGTGGAGCGGGGAAATCTGGAACCGGCGCAAGAACGGCGAGCTGTACCCGGAGAACCTCACCATCACCTCGGTCAAGGGAGAGGGCGGCCAGGTCATCAACTATGTCTGCGTGTTCACCGACATGACCGAGCAGAAGCGGGCCCGGGACGACCTCAAGGAAAGCCACCAGCGCCTGGAGCAGCAGTCCAGCCTGACCGAGATGATCCTGGACACCCTGCCGGTGATGGTCTTCGTCAAGGACGAGGACGGCCGTTACCTGGTCATGAACGAGGCCGCCGCCGCCTTCGTCGGCCACGACAAGCACGAGGTGGTGGGGCGCAGCGATTTCGAGCTGTACCCGGCCGACGTGGCTTCCCGCCTGCGCCAGGACGACATCAAGGCCCTGGCGGCGAAGAAGGTCACTGGCCGGGAAGAGAAACACCTGACGCCCAAGGGCGAGCGCTACCTGCTCTCCTACAAGCGGGGCGTGGACCTGGGCGGGCGGCGCCTGCTCATCGGCAGCTCCACCGACATTTCCGAGCGCAAGCAGGCCGAGCAGCTGCTGGCCGCCGAGCGCCAGGTGCTGGAGCTGATCGCCAGCGATGCCTCCCTGCAGGTGGTGCTGGACGCCCTGTGCAACCGGGTCGAGTCCCTCATTTCCGACTGCTTCGCCGCCGTCCTCCTGCTGCAGCCGGACAACGGCCACCTGGTGCTGGGCTCCGCCCCCAGCCTGCGCCGCACCTGCCGCGACGTGGGCCAGAACTGCCCGGAAAACCCCGCGGTGTGCGCCTGCGCCGCCGCCATCCGCACCGGCAAGCAGATCATCGCCGAGCACATCGACGATTCGGAACAGTGGCAGGACTGCCGCGACTTTGCCTCGGCCCTGGGGCTGAAGACCGCCTGGTCCACCCCCATCGTCTCCCCGGGCAAGGAAGTGCTGGGCACCCTGTCTCTTTATTTCCGCCAGGGCCGGCGTCCCAACCGCTTCGACAAGGACGTCATCGAGCACGCCTGCCGCCAGGCCGCCATCGCCATCGACCGCAACCGGGCCATGGATTCCCTGCACCGGCTGGCCACCGTGGACACCCTGACCGGCCTCAACAACCGCTCCCGCTTCCTCGACCAGGGGGAGGCGGAGATCACCCGCGCCCGCCGCCTCGGCCGCAGCGTGGCCGTGCTGATGCTGGACGTGGACCACTTCAAGCGCATCAACGACACCCACGGCCACGGGGCCGGGGACGTGGCCCTCAAGATCGTCGCCGCCATCATCGCCCGGGAGCTGCGGGCCATCGACATCTGCGGCCGTCTGGGGGGCGAGGAATTCGCCGTCATGCTGCCGGAAACCGACGGCCAGGGCGCCATGCAGGCCGCCGAGCGGCTGCGCCAGGCCGTGGCCCAGGAAAAGGTGCGGGTGGCCGAAGGCGTCGAGTTGGGCATCACCGTGAGCATCGGCGCCACCATCCTGGCGCCCCAGGATGCCAACATCGACCATCTGCTGGCCCGGGCCGACGGCGCCCTCTACGAAGCCAAGCGCAGCGGCCGCAACCTGGCGCTCTACGCCGCCCCCGGCAACATCCCCTCTTGAAATCCTGATTGCCGTCCCCATTTTCGGGGGCAACGACCGCGTCGGCCCCCGGGCCGGTGCGGCGGCAACCGTTCGTTCCCACTTTTTACCCACGGAGTCTTGCATGGGCGCACCCAAGGAAACCCTCGGCTTTCAGGCAGAGGTCAAGCAGCTGCTGCAGCTGATGATCCATTCCCTCTACAGCAACAAGGAAATCTTCCTCCGCGAACTCGTCTCCAACGCTTCCGATGCCTGCGACAAGCTGCGCTTCGAGGCCCTCAACAACAACGGCCTCTACGGCGACGATTCCGAGCTGAAAATCCGCCTCTCCTTCGACAAGGCGGCCCGCACCCTGACCATTTCCGACAACGGCATCGGCCTCTCCCGGGAGGAAGCCGTGGCCCACCTGGGCACCATCGCCAAGTCCGGCACCAAGGAATTCTTCGCCTCCCTCTCCGGCGACGCCCAGAAGGATGCCCACCTCATCGGCCAGTTCGGCGTCGGCTTCTACTCCGCCTTCATCGTCGCCGACAAGGTCACCGTCATTTCCCGTCGCGCCGGCCTGGAGCACAACCAGGCGGTGAAATGGGAATCCGAAGGCGCCGGTGACTACTCCGTGGAAATGGTGGAGAAGGCCGGCCGCGGCACCGACGTGATCCTGCACCTGAAGGACGGCGAGGACGACTTCCTCAATGCCTGGAAGCTGAAGTCCATCATCCGCAAGTACTCCGACCACATCACCCTGCCCATCGTCATGAAGGCGGAGAAGTGGGACGAGGAGAAGAAGGAACAGGTCGCCACCGACGAAGACGAGACGGTGAACCAGGCCAACGCCCTGTGGGCCCGCCCCAAGAGCGAGATCACGGAAGAGCAGTACCAGGAGTTCTACAAGCACGTCGCCCACGACTTCGAAAATCCCCTGGGCTGGATCCACGCCAAGGTGGAAGGCAAGCAGGAATACACCCAGCTGCTCTACATCCCTGCCCGGGCCCCCTTCGACCTGTGGGACCGCAACGCCCGTCACGGCGTCAAGCTCTACGTAAAGCGCGTCTTCATCATGGACGATGCCGAGCAGCTGATGCCGCTCTACATGCGCTTCGTGCGCGGGGTGGTGGATTCCGCCGACCTGCCGCTCAACGTCTCCCGGGAAATCCTGCAGCAGAGCAAGGACATCGAGACCATCCGCGGCGGCTGCGTGAAGAAGGTGCTGTCCCTGCTGGAAGGCATGGCCGACAGCGACGACGCCGCCGAGAAGGAAAAGTACGCCGGCTTCTGGAAGGAATTCGGCAATGTGCTGAAGGAAGGCGTGGGCGAGGACTTCGCCAACAAGGAACGCATCGCCAAGCTGCTGCGCTTTGCCTCCACCCACAATGACACCACCGAGCAGAACGTCTCCCTGGCCGACTACGTTTCCCGCATGAAGGAAGGCCAGGAGAAGATCTACTACGTCACCGCCGAGACCTTCCTCGCCGCCAAGAACAGCCCACACCTGGAAATCTTCCGCAAGAAGGGCATCGAGGTGCTGCTGCTCTCCGACCGCGTCGATGAATGGGTGGTGGGCCACCTCACCGAATTCGACGGCAAGCCGCTGCAGTCCGTGGCCAAGGGCGGCCTGGATCTGGGCAAGCTGGAGGACGAGGCCGAGAAGAAGGAGCAGGAAAAGGAAGCCGGCGAGTACAAGGAACTCACCGACAAGGTGAAGCAGGCCCTGGAGGCCCGGGTCAAGGACGTGCGCATCACCCACCGCCTGACCGATTCCCCCTCCTGCCTGGTCTCCGACGAGCATGACCTCTCCGGCAACCTGGCGCGCATGCTCAAGGCCGCCGGCCAGAAGGCCCCGGAGGTCAAGCCCATCCTGGAGATCAACCCTCACCATCCGGCGGTGCAGCGCCTGAAGTATGAGGAAGCCCGCTTCGACGACTGGGCCAACCTGCTCTTCGAACAGGCCCAGCTGGCCGAAGGCGGCCAGCTGGAAGACCCGGCCGGCTTCGTCAAGCGCATCAACGACCTGATGCTGGCCCTGTCCCTGGGCGGCAAGTAAGTCCGTCGCCAGGGCAGGCGAGGGCGGGGAGGCGGCATGGCCGCTTTCCCGCCCTTCGTATTTCTGGCGTTTCCGCCGGCGAGGGCTTAGCATGGCGGAAAGAAACCACGCGCCGTACGTGGATATAACAAAGACCGCCATGAAATTCCGCCATTCCCGCCTCCCCCTGATGGCCGGCCTGTCCGGTCTCCTGGGTTTTTTCATCCTGGTCGGCGTCAGCCTGAAGAGCGACTATGACGGTCTGGAGGAGCGGGCCCGGGTCGAGGTGGGCAACCTGGGCCACCTCATGGAGCTGCACACCGCAGCCCGCATCCGCAACATCGACCAGATCCTGCAGGACGTGCAGGGCCACGTCACCCCCGAGGACATGGCCCGTTCCCAGGCCCAGCGTGGCGCCCGGGGCGAGGAGCTGGAGCGGCTGCTGCGGACCAAGCGGGAGATCGTGCCCGAGGTCCATGGCCTGCACCTGGTCAATGTGAAGGGGGATTTCCTCTACAGCTCTCTCAGCCCCCTGCCGCCCTACAACATGGCGGACCGCAGCCATTTCACCGCCCACGTGCAGAACCCGGAGGCGGGCCTGGTGATCGCAGAGCCGGTGCTGGGCCGCACCACGGGAAAGTGGACACTGGCGGTGAGCCGCCGCCTCAACAATGCGGACGGCAGTTTTGCCGGGGTGGTGGTGGCCACCTTCCTGCCTGAATCCTTTGCCCCCTTCTACCAGAGCCTGGACCTGGGGCCCCACGGCAATGTCTCCATCCGCGACACCCATGCCCGCATGCTGATGCGCTTCCCGGCCCGGGACGACCGTATCGGCCAGCCGGTGGAATCCCATCCGGCCCAGCCCTACATGGCCCGGGGCGACCGGGAAATCCTGATGAAGATCCGCAGCGGCACGGACCAGGTGGAACGGCTGGTGAGCATCCGCAAGGTGGGCGAGTATCCGCTCTACGTCTTTGCCGGCATGGCGCCGGAGGACTACCTCAGCAACTGGCGCAGCAAGCTCTACTACTACAGCGCCGGCAGCCTGCTGTTGGCGGCGGTGGTGCTGGGCCTGCTGGTGATCAACCGGCGCGGCGAACGGCAGGAGGAGTCGGCCCTGCGGGCCCTGGCCGAGACGGAGGGACGTTACCGCCTGCTGCTGGAAAACCTGCCGGTGGGCGTCATCCACTTCGATTCCCGCCTCTGTCTGACCTTCTGCAACGAGCGTTTTGCCGCCATGGTGGGCAGCACGGTGCAGGCCTTGCAGGGCCTGGATCTGCAGCGCCTGCGGGACCAGTCGGTGCTGCCGGCCATGCGCCAGGCCCTGGCCGGGGAGGGCGGCACCTACGACGGCAGCTACCGCACCACCCTCAGCCATATCGACGTGTGGATATCCTTCCGCGCCAATCCCCTGCGCGATGCCAGCGGCGCCATCATCGGCGGCATCGGCATCGTCGAGGATGTGGGCGAGAAGCGGCGGGCCGAAGACAGCCTGCGGCAAAGCGAGCGGAACTTCCGCACCATGGCCGACTTCACCTACGACTGGGAATACTGGCAGGGGGCCGACGGCCGCATCGTCTACATGACCCCCTCGGTGGAACGCATCACCGGCTACGGGGTCCAGGCCTTTGCCGAAGATCCTTCCCTGCTGCAGCAGATCGTCCACCCCGACGACCGGCAGGAGTTCCAGGAACACCTCAACCAGGCAGTCTTCCATCACGAGCACATGGTGGACTTCCGCATCGTGCGCCGGGACGGGCAGGTGCGCTGGATCGCCCACGGCTGCCAGGCGGTGGTGGGAGAGGAGGGCGAGGCCCTGGGGCGGCGGGTGAGCAACCGGGACGTGACCGAGCGCAAGACCCTGGAAGCGGAACTGCAGGCCCTCAACAGCCGCCTGGAGGCACGGGTGCAGGAGGAACTGGCGAGCAACCGGGAAAAGGACCAGCTGCTGATCCAGCAGTCCCGCCTGGCGGCCATGGGCGAGATGGTGCACAACATCGCCCACCAGTGGCGCCAGCCCCTCAACGCCCTGGGCCTGGTGATCGCCAACATCCGCGACGACTTCGCGTTTGGCCAGCTGGATGCGGCGGCCCTGGACGAAAGCGTGGGCCGGGCCCTGAAGCTGCTGCAGCGCATGTCCACCACCATCGACGATTTCCGCAATTTCTTCCGTCCCGACCGGGACCCGGCGGACTTTGACCTGGGGGCGGCGGTGGAGGATGCGGCCTTCATCATGGATGCCTCCCTGAAGAACAACGATATCGCCCTGGAACGGGCCATCGAGCCGGACCTGCGGGCCTGGGGCTTCCACGGCCAGTTTTCCCAGGCCGTGCTCAATGTCCTGGCCAACGCCAAGGAGGTGCTGCAGGAGCGCCATGTGCGCCCGGCCCGCATCCGCCTGCAGGTCAGCCGTTGCGACGGCCAGGTGGAAGTGACGGTGGAGGACAACGCCGGCGGTATCCCCGGCAACGTCCTGGGGCACATTTTCGAGCCCTATTTCACCACCAAGGAGCAGGGCAGCGGCATCGGCCTGTATATGACCAAAATGATACTGGAGCGCAGCATGCACGGTAAAATAAGGGCTGAAAACACCGCCGAAGGCGCCCGCTTCGTCCTCACCGTGCCTTTGTACACCCTTCCGCCCACGGCCCCAATGCAATGAACGCCCTCGAAAAAGACCAAGACGCGGAATTCCTGCGCACCCTCAGCCTGCTTTACGTCGAAGACGAGGAAGAGGTGCGTCGGGAATTGACCCGCTTTCTCTCCCGCCGTTTTGCCAAGGTGGACGTGGCGGCCAACGGCCAGGAAGGGCTGGAGCTGTTCCGCCAGCACGGCGGCTACGACATCGTCGTCACCGACGTGCGCATGCCGGTCATGGACGGCCTTTCCATGGCCGCCGCCATCAAGGACATCCAGCGGGAAGTGCCGGTGATCGTCATCACCGCCTACAACGAGATGGACTATTTCGTGCGGGCCATCGAGATCGGCATCGACCGCTACATCACCAAGCCGGTGGACCCTTTCCTGCTCATGGAGGCGGTCAGCCGCAGCGCCAAGATGCATTTCCACCAGCGGGAAATCGAGCGGGCCCGGGAGGAAACCACCGAGGCCCTGAACCAGGTGGTGGCGGTGCTGGCGCGGGCCATCGAAGTGCGGGACCCGTACACCGACGGCCACCAGAAGCGGGTCTCCCAGCTGGCCGGGGCCATCGCCGAACGCATGGGCCTGCCGGCCGCCCAGGTGGCGGGCATCCGGGTGGGGGCGTCGATCCACGACATCGGCAAGATCCAGGTGCCGGCCGAGTTCCTCAGCATGCCGCGGCGACCCTCGCCGGACGAGTTCGCCCTGATCAAGGCCCATGTGGAAGCGGGCTACGAGATCCTTGGCGACGCCACCTTCCCCTGGCCCATCGCCCAGATGGTGCGTCAGCACCACGAGCGCCTGGACGGCTCCGGCTATCCCCAGGGCCTGAAAGGGGACGAGATTTCCCTGGAGGCCCGCATCATCGCTGTGGCCGACGTGGTGGAAGCCATGAGTTCGGACCGTCCCTACCGGGCGGCCCTGGGTCTGGAAGCGGCGAAGGAGGAAATCCGCCAACACCGGGGCACCCTCTACGACGGGGCTGCGGTGGATGCCTGTCTGGCGGTGCTGGAGAGCAATCCGGAACGCTACGTGGGGACGGCCGCCTGAGAGCGGCCGCATAACACCGGGAATAACGGGAAAGGGCGGGGAGGGCTCAGGCTCGGCCCCCGGCAGGCTGGCTTACAGCCCCTGCTCCGGCAGCAGATCGGGCCGCCGCCGCATGAGGCGCACGCAGGCGTTCACCACTTCGGCATCGTAAAGCTGGCCGGCGCCGCTTTCCAGTTCGGCCAGGGCCTGCTCCAGCCCCAGGGCGGGGCGGTAGGGACGGTGGGAACTCATGGCTTCCACCACGTCGGCCACGGCCAGGATGCGGGCTTCCAGCAGGATGGCCTCACCCTTGAGGCCCTGGGGATAGCCGGAGCCGTTCAGGCGCTCGTGGTGCTGGCGCACCATCTCGGCGATGGGCCAGGGGAAGTCCACATCCTTGAGCAGCTCGTAGCCGGCCTGGGAGTGGTTCTTGATGATCTCGAATTCGATGGGCTTGAGCTTGCCCGGCTTGCACAGGATTTCGCTGGGGATGCGGATGGAGCCGATGTCGTGGATCAGGGCGCCGAAACGCACCCCTTCCACCACCTCCCGCGCCAGCCCCATTTCCTTGGCGATGGCTGCCGCCAGGGCCGAAACCCGCTTCTGGTGGCCGTCGGTGTAAGGGTCCCGCATTTCGATGGCACGGGCCAGGGCCATCACCGTCTGCTGCAGGATGTCGGCAATGCGGGTTTCCGCCGCCAGCAGGGCCTTCTGCTGGGTGCGCACCATGACTGCGTCGTGGATGGCGGTGAGCAGGGCGTCCGGGTCGATGGGCTTGGTGACGTAGCGGTCCACCCCCAGGTCGATGGAGCGCAGCAGGTAATCCCGGTCGCTGTAGGCGGTGACCACGATGATGGGCACCGCATGGCCCGTGGCGCGAATCCTGGAGGCCATTTCCAGGCCATCCATTTCCGGCATCTTGATGTCGGTCACCACCACGTCGTACTCGCCCTTGAGGAAGGCTTCCAGGCCTTCCCTGCCATTGACGGCCACCTCCAGGGTGCCGACGCGGCGGCCGAGGAAGCGGGAGAGCAGTTCCCGCACCTCGTCTTCATCTTCCACGTAGAGCAGGCGCAGGCCTTGCAGGAAGTTCAGATCGAGGCCGGGCGGGGTATGGGAGTCCATGAGCGTATTCTAATTCTTTTTCGGCTGGCGCACCGGCACGGTCAGGGTGAAACAGGCGCCGTCGCCCAGGTTGGCGGCGCTGATGCTGCCGTTCATATTGTGTTCGATGATGGTCTTGGCCATGTACAGACCGATGCCGCTGCCTTTGTCCTTGGTGGTGAAGTAGGGGTCGAAGATTTTCGGCAGGATCTCCGGGGCGATGCCGCCGGCGTTGTCCCTGACCCGCAGGAGGATGGTTTCGCCCTGGCGCTGCAGTTCGATCTCGATGCGGCCGGCGGCGACCTTGCGCGCCAGGATTTCTTCCTTGGCATTGGCCAGGATGTTGAGCACCGCCTGGGCGAACTGGGAGGGGAAGCCTTCGGCCTCGACGCCGGGGTCCAGTTTTTCCACCAGTTCGATGCCGTGGCTCTTCAGGGTGCCCTGCATGATGAACACCGCCTCTTCCACGGCATGGCTGACGTCGAACTGGGTCATCTCCTTTTCCGGACGGAAGAAGTCGCGGAAATCGTCGATGGTGGTGGACATGCGCCCCAGCAGGCGCTGGGCGTCGGCCACAGAGCGGTCCATGACTTCCGGGGTGAGGGCCTGGAAGTCGTAGTCGTCCTTGATGTTGCGCACCAGCAGGGAGAGGGCGTTGAGGGGCTGGCGCCACTGGTGGGCGATGTTGTGCACCATCTCGCCCATGGCGGCCAGGCGGGATTGCTGGATCAGCATGTGGTCCTTCTCCCGGTTCTTCGCCAGTTCCTCCTGCACCCGCTGTTCCAGATGCTCGTTGAGCTGGCGCAGGCTCTGCTGGGTGGCCTGGACCTGGTCCCGCATGGCGGCGAAGGTATTGACCAGGGTGCCGATCTCGTCCTTGCCGCCGGGGGGCAGGTGGGCGTCGAAGCGGCCCTCGGCCAGTTCCCGGGCGGCAGTCATGAGGCGGTTGACCGGGCGCCGCACCGTGGCGTCGAGCACCACGCCCAGGGCCAGGAAGGCTCCCAGCAGCACCGAGGCGAGCAGGGCGAAGAGGGTCTTCTGGGACTGGGCCACGCTTTCCAGCAGGGCCCGGTGGCTGATCCGGATGCGCAGGCTGCCGACGCTGTCGTTGGCCAGGTTCAGCTGCTGGGTGTGCAACTGCTCGTCGGGCCCGGCCGGCGGGACGGGGGTGCCGGCCAGGGGGTAGAGCTGGCGCCCTTCGTGGTCCTGCAGCACCACCTCGACCCATTCCGGGTTCTCCTGGCGCAGGGAATCCAGGGTGTCGTGGATGTCCCCCAGCTGTCGAGCCACCACCAGGGGCAGCAGGCTTTCCGTCAGGTTGTGCATTTCCCGTTCCTGCTGCCGCTCGAAGACGGCGATCTGGTAGCGCACCGAGTCGGGCAGCCAGATGCCGTAGAGATAGGCGATGAAGGCGGTCCACACCAGGGCCAGGGGCAGCAGCAGCTTGAGGCGCAGGGTCATGGGTTCAGCGTTCCGGGACGAAGAAGTCTTCCAGGCCCAGGTCCTTCAGGGGCTGGTAGTCCTTCATGGCGGTGGGCACCATGCGGGCCAGGGGGATTTCCTGCAGCAGGGCCTTGCCCGCCGGGGTGGCGGCGAAGTCCAGGAGGGCGCTGCGCACCTGCTCGCGCACGGCTGCATCGACCCGGGGATGGGCGGCGATGGGGTGAGCGGCGAAGGCGGCGGTGCGGTACAGCACCCGCAGGCGTTCCTGCACTTCCGGCTTCTGTTCGTTGAGGGTCTTCTGCACGCCGCCGCCGGCGCTGGCCAGGCCCTGGGTCACCGAGAGATAGACGGCGGTGTGGGAATTGACGTAGCGGGGCGTGAAATTGACCTTGTACTTGCGCACCAGCTCGGCCCGGATGAGCAGGCTGGCGCCGATGGCGTTGGGGGCGGGGAAAGCGATTTCCTTGCCTTCTAGGTCGGCCGGGGTGCGGAAGGGACTGTCCCTGGCCACCACCAGGATGCCGGTGACCGGCGTCTCGTCCCGCACCAGGGGAATGTAGCCGGCCGGGTTGGCCACCATCAGGTAGGGATTCATGTAGGCGAAATCGAAGGCGCCGGCGTTGTACTGGCGCTCGAAGCTGGGGATGTCGGGCATGATGGCCAGGTCGAAGCGCAGCCCGGTGCGCTTTTCCAGCTCGATGAGGATGGGCTTCCAGATGGCGAAGAGCTGGCGCCGCTCGAACTGGGGCGTCACCCCCAGGGTGTAGACCCGCTCCGCCGACTTGCCGGCGGTGGTCTTTGCGGTGGCGGGGGCGGCAGGGGCCGCGAGGGGGAGCATCAGCAGGCCTGCCCACAGCAGGCCGGACAGGCGCCGGAGCAGCGGTCCCATGGTGGTTCCTCCTCGGGTGATGAGTGCCGGACATCCCGTTGTCCGCTGCGCATGCCCTACCCGGAAGCTGCGGGGGCGGAGTGGCGTTGCCATCCCCTGGGGG
>NZ_JBXAST010000035.1:0-34793 GCF_058809645.1 Azospira sp. MPR-E4
GCTGCCAAGCCCGCCGCGAAGAAGGCTGCTCCCGTTAAGGCTGCTGCCAAGCCCGCCGCGAAGAAGGCTGCTCCGGCTAAGGCTGCTGCCAAGCCCGCCGCGAAGAAGGCTGCTCCCGTTAAGGCTGCTGCCAAGCCCGCCGCGAAGAAGGCTGCTCCGGCCAAACCCGCTGCGGCTCCCGCCAAGGTGGAAGAGAAGAAGCTCGAAGTTGCTGCCGCTCCGGCCGCTGCTCCGGCGCCGGCTCCGACCCCCTCCACCGCCGCCACTCCGGGCCTGAAGTCCGCCCTGAACCCGGCTGCCGCCTGGCCTTTTCCGACCGGCTCCCGCCCGAAATAAGCGGCGGAACAGGCACAACGGACAACAACCCCCGACCTAGGGGGGTGTTGTCCGTTTTCTTTTGGGGAATCCGCCGGGCAAGTCAGCAGGCGGATTGGGATGCATGGTGCTGGGGGCTGCGAGTGGGGCCCGGTGCTGGCGGGTGTCAGGCGAGTAGCTGGCGAATCCGTTCCACGCCTTCGGCCAGGCGTGCTTGTGCGTTGGTGTAGGCGAAGCGGACGTGGCTGCTGGCGCCGTGGTTGCCGAAGTCGATACCGGGAGTGATGGCGACGCCGGCCTCTTCCAATAGGCGGCGGGCAAAGCCGAAGCTGTCGTCGGTCAGGGTGCTGCAGTCGGCGTAGAGATAGAAGGCGCCTTCGGGCTGGGCGGTGATGCGAAAGCCGATGGCTTCCAGGGCCGGTGCCATATAGTCCCGACGGGCCTTGAATTCGGTGCGGCGCTGTTCCAGCAGGGCGATGGTCTCCGGCTGGAAGGCGGCCAGGGCGGCGTGCTGGGCCGGTGTGGAAGCCGAGATGAAGAGGTTCTGGGCCAGCTTCTCCACGTCCCGCACGAAGGGTTCGGGAATGACCAGCCAGCCCAGGCGCCAGCCTGTCATCTGGAAATACTTGGAGAAACTCTGGACGACGAAGATGTCGTCGCCGGCCGCCAGGGCCGTGGGGGCGTCGCTGTTGTAGGTGAGGCCGTGGTAGATCTCGTCGATGATCAGCTGCCCCTGGCGCTGGCGCACGAAGTCGGCGATGTCGGCCAGTTCGGCGGCGCCGAGCATGGTGCCGGTGGGATTGGCCGGCGAGGCGAAGAGGGCGCCGGCGGTGCGTTCGTTCCAGTGCTGTTCCAGGTCCTGGCGGGTCGGCTGGAAATTGCTGGCGGCGCCGACCGGGATGCTGACCGGAACGCCTTCGAAGGCGCGCACGAAATGGCGGTTGCAGGGATAGCCCGGGTCCGTCAGCAGCCACTCGCTGCCGGGGGCGGCGAGGCAGGCCAGGGCCAGGGTGAGGGCGCCGGAGGCGCCGGCGGTGATGGCGATGCGGCTGGCCGGCACGGCGATGCCGTAGCGCTGCCGATAGAAGCCGGAGATGGCTTCCCGCAACTCGGGCAGGCCCAGGGCCGGGGTGTAGAAGACGCGACCGTCCTGCAGGAATTCCCGGGCGGCGGCGAGGATGGGTTCCGGAGTGGGGAAGTCCGGTTCGCCCACTTCCATATGGATGATGTCCCGCCCCTGGGCTTCCAGCTCCCGGGCCCGGCCCAGCAGCTCCATGACGTGGAAGGGGGCGATGTCGGCGAGGCGGGGGGCGGAGACGGGCATGGCGGCTTTCCGTGGGGCGGTGGGTGTAGAGGGGAGGGGCTGCGGGCAAAAAGAAAGGCCGCCCTGGGGCGGCCTCTCAATCTTAGCTCAGGCGCTGGTGCTTAGGCGACGTCCTTGAACAGGCCCAGTTCGAACAGTTCGCGCTTCAGGGTCAGTTCCTTGGGCAGCTTTTCGCCCAGCTTGTCGAACCATTCCTTGTGCAGTTCCAGTTCCTTCTGCCAGGCATCGGCGTCCACGGTGGTGAGGGCGTCGAAGTCGGCCTTGTCGACGTCGGTGCCGGTCCAGTCGATGTCCTCGAAGCGGGGCATCCAGCCCAGCTTGGTTTCCTTGGCGGCGATGGTGCCCTTGCAGCGTTCCACGATCCACTTCAGCACGCGCATGTTGTCGCCGAAGCCGGGCCACATGAACTTGCCTTCTTCGTCCACGCGGAACCAGTTCACGCAGAAGATCTTCGGGGTGGCTTCCACGGTGTGGCCCATCTTCAGCCAGTGGTTGAAGTAGTCACCCATGTGGTAGCCGCAGAAGGGCAGCATGGCGAAGGGGTCGCGACGCACCACGCCCTGGGCGCCGAAGGCGGCAGCGGTGGTTTCGGAGCCCAGGGTGGCAGCCATGTACACACCGAAGTTCCAGTTGAAGGCCTGGTACACCAGGGGCACGGTGGTGGCGCGGCGGCCGCCGAAGATGAAGGCGGAGATGGGCACGCCGGCGGGATCTTCCCAGGCCGGATCGATGGAGGGGCACTGGGCGGCCGGAGCGGTGAAGCGGGAGTTGGCGTGGGCAGCCTTGCGACCGGCCTTGCCGTCTTCCGGGGTCCAGTCCTTGCCTTGCCAGTCGATCAGGTGAGCCGGGGCTTCCTTGGTCAGGCCTTCCCACCACACGTCGCCGTCATCGGTCAGGGCCACGTTGGTGAAGATGATGTTTTCCTTGAGGGTGGCCAGGGCGTTGAAGTTGGTCTTCTCGCTGGTGCCGGGGGCCACGCCGAAGAAGCCGGCTTCCGGGTTGATGGCGTAGAAGCGGGTGACGCCGTCCTTGTCCACGCGGGGCTTGATCCAGGCGATGTCGTCGCCGATGGTGGTGATCTTCCAGCCGTTGAAGGACTTGGGTGGGATCAGCATGGCGAAGTTGGTCTTGCCGCAGGCGGAGGGGAAGGCGGCTGCCACGTAGGTCTTTTCGCCTTCGGGGGATTCCACGCCCAGGATCAGCATGTGCTCGGCCAGCCAGCCCTGGTCGCGGGCCATGGTGGAGGCGATGCGCAGGGCGAAGCACTTCTTGCCGAGCAGGGCGTTGCCACCGTAGCCGGAGCCGTAGGACCAGATTTCACGGGTCTCGGGGTAGTGCACGATGTACTTGACGGTGGGGTTGCAGGGCCACTTGGAATCCTGCTGGCCCGGCTCCAGGGGGGCGCCCACGGAGTGCACGCAAGGCACGAACTCGCCATCGGTGCCCAGCAGTTCGCTGACGGCCTTGCCCATGCGGGTCATGGTGCGCATGTTCACAACCACGTAGGCGGAGTCGGTGATTTCAATGCCGATATGGGCGATGGGGGAACCCAGGGGACCCATGGAGAAGGGGATGACGTACATGGTGCGGCCCTTCATACAGCCCTTGAACAGGCCGTTGAGGGTCTCGCGCATCTTGGCGGGCTCTTCCCAGTTGTTGGTGGGGCCGGCGTCTTCCTTCTTCTCGGAGCAGATGTAGGTGCGGTCTTCGACGCGGGCCACGTCGGAAGGATCGGAGAAGGCCAGGTAGGAATTGGGGCGCTTGGCTTCGTTGAGCTTGATCAGGGTGCCGGCGGCGACCATTTCGGCGCACAGGCGGTCGTATTCCTCCTGGGAACCGTCTGCCCAATAAACACGGTCAGGCTGGGTGAGGGCGGCGATTTCCGCCACCCATTTCTTGAGGCCCTCGTGTTTGACGTAATCGGGAGCGTTGATCGGGGCGACGGTGTTGGAAGTACTCATGGTCTCCAGGTCTCCAGGAAGAGGTAAAAAATCCGAAAAATGAAACTAAAGAGAAATCAGGACCGCCAAAACGAAAACGCCCGACCTCGGTGAGGGCGGGCGAGCTTTTCGCGGAGCGCGTTGTCCTGGTTTTCCTGAGTGCGGCTCTTCTTGGGGAGCGACCGTTTGCTCACTGTGGGGCACGCGCACAGACACACGGCGCGGAGGGCGTCGCTGTCGGAGATCGCAGGAGAGGAACTGGTCTGCCTGCGGAGGTTTGCCGTGAAAAGCATGCTCGGCTTGGTTGTGGCGCGGTGAGCCCTTGACTACAGTGAATGAATCGGCGGGATTCAGGAAAGCGCGGGATTATGCCACAGGATCAGTCCAATAGAAACTCGACTATGGGGGATTACCCTGATATATTCTTTCATATCGTGAAACGACTTTTTGCATAGTGGATAGAACCATGGACAACAAGCAGCTGCGCGAAGCCGCCCTCTACTACCATCGCCATCCCAAGCCGGGGAAGATCTCGGTCCAGCCCACCAAACAGCTGACCAACCAGTACGACCTTTCCATGGCCTACTCCCCCGGGGTGGCCGCCGCCTGCGAAGAGATCGTCGCCAATCCGGCCGAAGTCTCCACCGTCACCGCCCGGGCCAACCTGGTGGGCGTCATCACCAACGGCACTGCCGTGCTGGGCCTGGGCAACATCGGCCCCCTGGCCGCCAAGCCGGTGATGGAAGGCAAGGGCGTGCTGTTCAAGAAATTCGCCAACATCGACGTCTTCGACCTGGAAATCGAGCAGCGCGACCCGGACATGCTGATCGAGACCATCGCCTCCCTGGAGCCCACCTTCGGCGGCATCAACCTGGAAGACATCAAGGCCCCTGAGTGCTTCTATATTGAGAAGAAGCTGCGGGAACGGATGAAGATCCCCGTCTTCCACGACGACCAGCACGGCACCGCCATCGTGGTCGGCGCCGCCATCCTCAACGGCCTCACCTATCTGGGCAAGGACCTGAAGCAGATCAAGCTGGTCACCTCCGGTGCCGGCGCTGCCGCCCTGGCCTGTCTCGACCTGCTGGTGATGCTCGGCGTACCGGTGGAGAACATCTGGGTCACCGACATCAAGGGCGTGGTCTATGAAGGCCGGGTCGAGGAGATGGACGAGATCAAGGCCCGCTATGCCAAGAAGACCGATGCCCGCACCCTGGGCGAGGTCATCGAGGGCGCCGACGTGTTCCTCGGCCTCTCCGCCGGCGGCGTGCTGAAGCAGGACATGGTGGCCAAGATGGCCAAGAATCCCCTGATCCTGGCCCTGGCCAACCCGACCCCGGAAATCCTGCCCGACCTGGTGAAGGAAGTGCGGGACGACGCCATCATCGCCACCGGCCGTTCCGACTATCCCAACCAGGTGAACAACGTCCTCTGCTTCCCCTTCATCTTCCGCGGCGCCCTGGACGTGGGCGCCACCACCATTACGGAAGAGATGAAGCTGGCGGCGGTGAAGGCCATCGCCGAACTGGCCCGGGCCGAGCAGAGCGAGATCGTTGCCGCCGCCTACGGCGAGAAGGTCTCCGGCTTCGGCCCCGAGTACCTGATTCCCAAGCCCTTCGATCCCCGCCTCATCGTCAAGATCGCCCCGGCCGTGGCCCGGGCCGCCATGGATTCCGGCGTCGCCACCCGGCCCATCACCGACTGGCCCGCCTACCTGCAGAGCCTCAACGAGTTCGTGTACCACTCCGGCCTCATCATGAAGCCGGTGTTCGCCCAGGCCAAGGCGGCGCCCAAGCGCATCATCTACGCCGAAGGCGAGGACGAGCGGGTGCTGCGGGCCGTGCAGGTGGTGGTGGAAGAGCGCATCGCCCGGCCCATCCTCATCGGCCGCCCGGCGGTGATCAATGCCAAGGTGGAAGCCGCCGGCCTGCGCATCCGCGAGAGCCTGGACTTCGACATCCTGGACCCGGACAACAACCCCCGCTACGACGAGTTCTGGCAGGAATACCACCGCCTGATGGAGCGCCGCGGCGTTTCCCTCGACTACGCCAAGCGCGAAGTGCGCCGCCGCCACACCCTGTGCGGTTCCCTGGCGGTGCGCCTGGGCATGGCCGACGGCCTCATCTGCGGCACCTTCGGCCGGCACCAGCTGCACCGCTTCTATGTGAAGCACGTCATCGGCACCAACGACCGCTCCAGCAGCTACTACACCCTCAACCTGCTGATGCTGCCGGGCCGCACCGTGTTCATCGGCGACACCTATGTGAACTACGACCCCAGCGCCGAGCAGCTGGCCGAGATGACCCTGCTGGCAGCGGACGAAATCCGTCGCTTCGGCATTACGCCCAAGGTGGCCCTGCTCTCCCATTCCACCTTCGGCACCGAGGACACCCCCACCTCCCTGAAGATGCGCAAGGTGCTGGAGCTGCTGGCCGAGCAGGCGCCGGAACTGGAGGCCGAAGGCGAAATGCACGGCGATGCCGCCCTGGACGAGCAGATCCGCCTGCAGGGCTTCCCCAACTCCCGCCTCAAGGGCCAGGCCAACCTGCTGGTGATGCCCACCCTGGATGCCGCCAACATCTCCTTCAACCTGTTGAAGACGGCTGCCGGCGACAACCTCACCGTGGGTCCCATCCTCATCGGCACCGCCCGGCCGGTGCATATCCTGACCCCCACCGCCACGGTGCGCCGCATTGTTAACATGACGGCCCTGACGGTGGTGGATGCGGGCACCGAGCGCTGATCCGGGCTTTGGCCCCGGCTGCCGGCCCCAAACGCCCCGACGCTCCGGCGCCGGGGCGTTTTTACGTCTGCCCGCCGGCCCAGGCGGGGCGCCATGCCTGGGCCGGCCATGGCGGCGAGGCCCGTCCCTGCTGCATTGCAACGTGATCCTGCCCGGGGCCCGCCTTACACTGGGATGATGGCTGACTCCCCTTCAAACTCCCCGTCCTCCCTGCCTCCCGGCAGTGCCGGTGCCACCGCCCTCGTCTTGTCCGGCGGCGGCGCCCGGGCCGCCTATCAGGCCGGGGTGCTGCGGGCCATCGCCGAACTGCTGCCCGATGCCCGGCGCAATCCCTTCCCCATCATCTGCGGCACTTCCGCCGGCGCTATCAATGCCGCCGGCCTGGCCTGCGGTGCGGAGAATTTTCGCGGCGCCGTGCAGCGCCTGGTGGGGGTGTGGGAGGCCATGGAGGTCAACCGGGTCTATCGCGGCGACGCCCTCGGCGTCGGCATCGCCGGTGCCCGCTGGCTCTCGGCCCTGGCCTTCGGCTGGCTGCTGCGGCGCAATCCCCGCTCCCTGCTCGACAACGGCCCCCTGCGCGAACTGCTGGCCGGGGAGCTGGATTTCCACGGCATCGACCGGGCGGTGGGCAGCGGTGCCCTGCAGGCCCTGTGCATCACCGCCTCCGGCTACAACTCCGGGCAGAGCGTCAGCTTCTACCAGGGCCTGGCCCATATCGACCCCTGGGAGCGGGCCCAGCGGGTCGGCGCCCGGGCCCGACTGACGGTGGAACACCTGATGGCCTCCTGCGCCATTCCCTTCATCTTCCCGGCGGTGAAGCTTAACCGGGAGTGGTTCGGCGACGGCTCCATGCGCCAGCTGGCGCCCATCGCCCCGGCTATCCACCTGGGGGCCGAGCGCATCCTGGTGGTAGCCGCCGGCCGCCTGGGCCAGGAGCGCCAGGCCCGGGGCGGCGGCGAAGGCTACCCGTCCCTGGCCCAGGTGGCGGGCCACGCCCTGTCCTCCATTTTCCTCGACGGCCTGGCGGTGGATATCGAACGCCTGACCCGCATCAACCGCACCCTCTCGGTCATCCCGCCGGAAGTGCGGCAGGCCTCCGGTCTGGCCCTGCGGCCGATCCAGACCCTGGTGCTGTCGCCTTCGGAGCGGCTCGACCACCTGGCGGCGCGCCACGCCCGCAGCCTGCCCTGGCCGGTGAAGACCCTGCTTTCCGGCATCGGCGCCCTGCGCCGCAATGGCGGCGCCCTCACCAGCTACCTCCTGTTTCAGGCCGATTACACCCAGGCCCTGATGGATCTGGGCTACCGGGACACCCTGGCCCGGGGCGACGAGGTGCGGGCCTTCCTTGACCTGGGTTGAAACCTGTTGAATTGCTTAAGGAAACTACGCCATCTCATTATTTTTCTTGAAGTATTAAGAACTCTGATTAAACTGACGTAAAATCCCTGTAACCCGACACCTCGCAGGAGAAATAAATGCGGAAGACGTTCATTCCCGCATTGCTGCTGGGTCTGGCAGCTGTTGCCGTGGCCGTTCCGCCGGCCGCCGAAGCCTCCCAGTCCAAGGCACGCAAGACTTCAAAATCCGCCCCCGCCGCCAAGGCCGCCAAGCCGGTCAAGGCCTCGACGAGCAAGCCGGCCACCGCCAGCAAGCCCAAAGTGATTTCCCAGAACGTGCGCAATTCCAATGTGCGCCGTGCTTCCGCCGTTCCCGCCGACTTCGGCGAAGCCCAGCGCCTGGCCGTCCAGTCCAGCGCCGCCCTGGTTCTGGACCAGGGCAACGGCGAAGTGATCTACCAGAAGAACGCCTCCGCCGTGGTGCCCATCGCTTCCATCACCAAGCTGATGACCGCCATGGTGGTGCTGGATTCCCAGCCCAACCTGTCGGCTCCGGTGACCATCGGCGAAGAGGACATTGACACCCTCAAGGGCAGCCGCTCCCGCCTTTCCGTCGGCACCGTGCTGACCCGGGAACACGCCCTGCTGCTGGCCCTCATGTCCTCCGAGAACCGGGCCGCCCACACCCTGGCGCGGCATTATCCCGGCGGCCTGCATGCCTTCGTCGAAGCCATGAACCGCAAGGCCCGCTCCCTGGGCATGATGGACACCCACTTCCAGGATCCCACCGGCCTCACCAGCAACAACGTGTCCACCGCCAACGACCTGGCCAAGATGGTGGCCGCGGCCCATACCTACCCCCTGATCCGGGAGTTCTCCACCACCTCCGGCGCCATGGTGGAAACCAATGGCCGCCTGCTGGAGTACCACAACACCAACGCCCTGGTGAAGAGCACCACCTGGGATATCGGCCTGTCCAAGACCGGCTACATCCAGGAAGCGGGCAAGTGCCTGGTGATGCAGGCCCGGGTGGCCGAGCGCCCGGTGGTCATCGTGCTGCTGGATTCCGCCGGCAAGATGACCCGCATCGGCGACGCCAACCGCATCAAGCGCTGGATGGAAAGCGCCTCCCTCGGTCGCCGCACCAGCCGCGCCTGAGTTTTCGGCACCCAGCAAAAAGGCCGCGCATTGCGCGGCCTTTTTCTTTTGCCGGGGCCGGGCGCTGTCGCCCGCCACCCGCCTATTTGCGCGGCTTGCTGTAGCCCAGGGCCTGGGAGATTTCGTCGGCGGTGCGCCGCACCTGGTCCACCCAGTCCGGATTGTGGCGGTCGGTGGGGGCGGAGACGGAGAGGCAGGCCACCAGATGGCCCTCGTCGTCGTGGATGGGGGCGGCAACGCACTTCAGGCCGATTTCCGCTTCCTCGTTGTCGAAGGCGATGCCGTGGCGGCGGATCTTGTCCAGTTCCTTTTCCAGGGCGGCCATGGTGGTCAGGGAGTGGGGCGTCTTGCCTGGCAGGCCGGTGCGCTTGGCGTATTCCTTCACCTCCTGGGCGCCGGCCTCGGCCAGGAACAGCTTGCCGACGGAGGTCAGGTGCAGGGGGGCGCTGCCGCCCACCAGGTACACCACCCGCACCAGGGAGCGGCCGCTGGAGGTGCGTTCGATATAGACGATCTCGTCGTCCCGGCGCACGCCCAGGTTGATGGCCTCGCCGATGGTTTCGTGCAGGGTCTGCATGAAGGGCAGGGCCACTTCCCGCAGATTGATGCGGGACTTGACCAGGTTGCCCAGCTCCAGCAGGCGGATGCCGAGGCGGTAGGTGCCCTGGTCGTGGCGCTCGACGAAGCGGGCGTGGGTCATGGCCGCCAGGATGCGGTGGGCGGTGGAGGGATGGAGCTGGGTGGCCTGGGCCAGCTGCTTGAGGCTGGCCGGGTCCGGCTGGGCGGACAGGGCGTCGAGCAGGGACATCATGCGCTCGATCACCTGGATGGAACTGCGGCTTTCCGGCTTCTCGCCGGCCGTCTTGGCGGCAGCCCGGGGGCTGGCCTTGCCTGCACTGCTTGCACTCTCTGCCATGTTCTCTCGGTCGCTTTCTTTATCGCATCCCTGGGTTTGTTCCCGGGAGCACTATAATTCGGCTTTCGCAGCCGTGACGGGCAATTTTCGCATTATGGAATTGTGCGTCGCAATATATTTTTGACTTTTTTCTTGCCCTTCCCTGCATAAGGCTCTTCTCGTGGAAGTTAAGTCCCTCCAATTTCGCGCCCGGGCGGCTGAGCGCCTGGCCGATCCGGCCCTCCAGTCCAAGCTGGGCGGCGCCAAGCAACTCTTCGTCGGCGGCCGGGCCCGGGTGGTGGCCGAATTCGACAGCGTCGGCCAGGCCGGCGACTTCGAAACCCTGCGCGGCATCGGCGCCGAGATTCGGGATACGGCCCTGACGGATCTGGATGCCTGGCTCGAGGCCTTCGAGGCCAAGGCCACCGCCACCGGCGCCACGGTGCTGTGGGCCCGGGACGGCCGGGAGGCGCAGCAGCTGATCGTGGACATCGCCAAGCGCCACGGGGTGAAGAAGGTCATCAAGTCCAAGTCCATGCTGTCCGAGGAGGCCGGCCTCAACGAGGGCCTGGAGGCCGCCGGGGTGCAGTCGGTGGAAACGGACCTGGGCGAGTACATCCTGCAGCTGGCCAAGGAACCGCCCTCCCACATCCTGGCGCCGGCCATCCACAAGAACAAGGAAGAGGTGGACGAACTGTTCGCCCGCTGCCACGGCCGCCCGGTGACGCCGGAAGGCCAGATCGACATCCCGGCCCTGACCCGGGAAGCCCGGGTGGCCCTGCGGGAACACTTCCTCTCCGCCGACATGGGTATCACCGGCGGCAATTTCCTGGTGGCCGAAACCGGTTCCGTGGCCCTGGTCACCAACGAGGGCAACGGCCGCATGGTGACGACCCTGCCCCGGGTCCATGTGGCGGTGGTGGGCATCGAAAAGGTCATTCCCACCCTGGAAGACCTCTCCGCCCTGCTGCGCCTGCTGACCCGCTCCGCCACCGGCCAGACCATCTCCAACTATGTCTCCCTGCTCACCGGCCCCCGGGCCGAGGGCGCGGTGGAAGGCCCCGAGCACATGTACTTCGTGCTCATGGACAACGGCCGCGCCGGCCTGGTGGGCGGCGATTTCCAGGAGATGCTGCGCTGCATCCGCTGCGGCGCCTGCATGAACCACTGTCCGGTGTACCAGAGCATCGGCGGCCACGCCTACGGCTGGGTCTATCCGGGCCCCATGGGCTCGGTCCTGACGCCCCTCTACACCGGCCTGGAACAGGCGCCGGACCTGCCCCAGGCGGCCACCCTGTGCGGCCAGTGCAGCATCGTCTGCCCGGTGAAGATTCCCCTGCCCGAACTGCTGCGCAAGCTGCGGGAAAAGCAGATGGAAACGGAACTGCGCCCCTGGCAGGAACGCTGGGCCCTGCGCACCTGGGGCTTCTTCGCCGCCCGGCCGCGCCTGTACGCCCTGGCCGCCGGCCTCGGCGCCCGGGCCCTGAAGCTGCTGGCCGGCGGCAAGGCCTCCATCCGCACCCTACCCGGCGTGCCCGAATGGAGCCGGGGACGGGATTTCCCGGCGCCCCAGGGCAAGACCTTCCGCGAGCTGTACGCCGCCCGCCGCCGGCAGGATTGAGCCGAACACCCGGCGCCGGCCAGGATTGAAGCGGATCAAGGTATTGGCCGCCGATCCCGCCTACGCTCCGGGGCCAGACGAATTTTCAAATTATTGAGGACAGCCACCATGATGCTCACCCCCAACGAAGCCCCGGCCCTGCCCCTGTGGATCGGCGGCCGCGCCTACCTGACCATGGCTCCCGTGTTCCGCGACATCCAGAACGCCGCCGGCGAAGTGCTGCGCAAGGTGCCCCTGTGCGGCGCCGACGAGGTGGCGACGGCGGTGGACAACGCCCGCCTGGCCCTGCCCACCTGGTCCGCCGCCGACGTGGAAACCCGCCGCGGCTGCCTCAAGAGCGTGGCCGACAGCCTGGACCGCTACGCCGGCCATTTCGCCAAGCTGCTGGTGGAAGAGACCGGCTGCGACCAGGGCGTGGCCCAGGCCGAAGTGGCGGCCACCATCGCCTGCCTGCGCCAGATGCCGGCGCCCCACGGCCAGCCCCGCCTGGTGGCCGGCCTCAGCGACAACGTGGCGCCCCTGCTGGCCCCCGCCGCCCTGGCCGCCTCGGCCCTGGCCGCCGGCGCCGTGGTGGTGCTCAAGCCCAGTCCCCTGGCCCCGTCCTGTGCCCTGGCCCTGGCCGAGCTGTTCACCCGGGCCGGTGTGCCCGACGGCGCCTGCAACCTGGTCCAGGGCGACGAGGCGGTGCTCAAGGCCCTGGCCGAGCATCCGGGCGTGGATCTGCTGGCCTTTGCCGGCGCCGCCGAGCTGGCGGAAAAAATCCAGTCCCTGATCGGCGCCCGCGCCCTGGTGGCCCTGGCACCGGCCGCCGTCACCGGCACCCTGCAGGCCGCCCTGCAGGACTGAACCCATGCATCGCATCGTCTATCTGGAGCGGGAATCCATCCGCGCCGAGGTGCGGCGCCCCGCCTTCGCCCACGAGTGGACCGAGTACGCCCGCACCACGGCGGCGCAGCTGGAAGAGCGCCTGGCCGGGGCCAGCATCGCCATCGTCAACAAGCTGCCCATCAGCGGCGCCCTGATGGCCCGGCTGCCCCAGCTGAAAATGGTGGCGGTGGCCGCCACCGGCACCAACAACGTGGATCTGGAGGCGGCCCGGCGCCAGGGCATCGTCGTCAGCAACATCCAGGGCTATGCGGTGCACACCGTGCCCGAGCACGTCTTTTCCCTGCTCCTGGCCCTCTCCCGCAACCTCCTGGCCTACCGCCAGAGCGTGGCCGAGGGGCGCTGGCAGCGTGCCGAACAGTTCTGCTTTTTCGACCATCCCATCCGGGACCTGCACGGCGCCACCCTGGGGGTGGTCGGCGGTGGCAGCCTGGGCCAGGGCGTGGTGCGTCTGGCCCAGGCCTTCGGCATGAAGGTGTTGCAGGCCGAACGCAAGGGGGCTGCCGTGGTGCGTCCCGGTTACACCGCGTTCGCGACCGTGCTGGCCGAAGCCGACGCCCTCAGCCTGCACTGCCCGCTGACGGCCGAGACCCGCCACCTGATCGGGGCGGCGGAACTCCAGGCGATGAAGCCCTCGGCCCTGCTCATCAACACCGCCCGCGGCGGCCTGGTGGACGAGGCCGCCCTGGCCCGGGCCCTGCGGGAGGGCTGGATCGCCGGCGCCGGTTTCGACGTGCTCACCGCGGAACCGCCGACGGACGACCATCCCCTGCTGTCCCCGGACCTGCTGGCTGCCCCCAACTTCCTGCTGACGCCCCACGTGGCCTGGGCCAGTGCCCCGGCCATGCAGGCCCTGGCCGACCAGCTGATCGACAACCTTGAAGCCTTCGCCCGGGGAGCCATGACTCCCGGTGCGGCGAACCGCGTCGCCTAAGGAGTTTCCATGTCCGCCCGCAACGACATTCTCAACCGCGTGCGCCTGCGCCTCGGCGCCGACGAGACCGAAGCCCGCAAGCAGCGGGTCGCCGCCGTCTTGGCCGCCCGCCCCGGCCAGCGCCAGGGCCCCCGGCCGACGGAGCGCGCCGACCTGCTGGGCGAGTTCCGCCGCCGCGCCGAAGCCCTGGCCAGCACGGTGGACGTGGTCTCCGGCTGGGCCGACGCCCCGGCTGCCCTGGCCCGCTACCTGGCGGCCCAGAATCTGCCGCGCCAGGGCGTGGCCTGGCCCGCCCTGGCCCATCTGGACTGGGCCGCAGCCGGCCTGGAGATCAGGATCGGCGCGGCCCGCGGCGATGACCGCCTGGGCCTCACCACCTGCTACTGCGCCATCGCCGAAACCGGCACCCTGATGCTGCTGGGCGAAGTGGACAACCACGGCGTCACCAGCCTGCTGCCGGAAACCCACGTCGCCCTGGTGCCGGCCTCCAGCCTGGTGTGGGGCATGGAGGAGGGCTGGGCCCGCCTGCGAGCCGAGCGGGGAGCGCCGCCCCGGGCCGTTAATTTCGTTTCCGGCCCGTCCCGCACCGGCGACATCGAACAGACCCTGGTGCTGGGTGCCCACGGCCCCTACCGGGTGCACCTGATCCTGCTGCAGGACGCCTGACCCATGCGGGTGGTGCTGCAACGGGTGAGCCGGGCCGCGGTGCGGGTGGAGGGGCAGGTGGTGGGCCAGATCGGCCCCGGCCTGCTGCTGCTGGTGGGTATCGAGACGGCCGACGCGGCCGAGCCGGAGGCCACCGCCGCCGGCATGGAGTGGCTGGTGGGCAAGCTGCTGCGCCTGCGCATCTTTGCCGACGCCGAGGGCGTCATGAACCGCAGCCTGGAGGAGGTGGGCGGCGAGGTGCTGGCGGTGAGCCAGTTCACCCTGTTCGCCTCGACGCGCAAGGGCAACCGGCCCTCCTGGAGTCGGGCGGCGGGTCCCCAGGCGGCCGAGCCCCTCTTCGACCGCTTTGTCGCCCTGCTGCAGGAACGCCTGGGGCGGCCGGTGGCCACCGGCGTCTTCGGCGCCGACATGGCGGTGAGCCTGGACAACGACGGCCCCGTGACCCTGGTGCTGGACAGCCGCCAGCCGGAGTGAGCATGACAGGCGGGAATCGGCTCCGCTCTTGATGTTCATCAGAAAAGCCCCCTCCGGGGCCGGTGTTATAATCCGCTCCAGATTTTCTTCAGCCCCCTCCATGTCCCTGGCCCTTTTCACTCTCGGTATCAACCATCACTCGGCGCCCGTCTCCGTGCGCGAGCAGGTGGCGTTTCACGCCGAAACCCTGAGCGAGGCCCTGGCCGGGCTGGTGCGGGCCAAGCCGGTGAAGGAGGCTGCGATCCTCTCCACCTGCAACCGCACCGAGCTGTACTGCGCCACGGAGACGCCGGAAGCCGCCGCCGACTGGCTGGCCGAATACCATCGCCTGCCCCGCAGCACCATCCAGCCCTACCTGTACACCCTGCCCCAGCCCGAGGCCGTGCGCCATGCCTTCCGCGTCGCCTCCGGCCTGGACTCCATGGTCATCGGCGAACCCCAGATCCTGGGGCAGATGAAGGATGCGGTGCGGGTGGCGGAAGAGGCGGGCACCCTGGGCACCATGCTCAACAAGTTGTTCCAGCGCTCCTTCGCCGTGGCCAAGGAAGTGCGCAGCACCACCGCCATCGGCGCCAACATCGTCTCCATGGCCGCCGCCGGCGTGCATCTGGCCGAGCGCATCTTCGAATCCGTGGCCGACCAGCGCATTCTCTTCATCGGCGCCGGCGAAATGATCGAGTTGTGCGCCACCCACTTCGCGGCCCAGAAGCCCAAGCAGGTGACCATCGCCAACCGCACCGTGGAGCGGGGCCAGGCCCTGGCCGACCGGCTGGCGGCGGACGGCATCCCCACCACCGCCATCCGCCTCGACGCCCTGGCCGAGCATCTGCCCCAGTACGACATCGTCGTCTCCTGCACCGCCAGCCCCCTGCCCATCATCGGCCTGGGCATGATGGAGCGCACCGTCAAGGCGCGCCGCCACAAGCCCGTGTTCATGGTGGACCTGGCCGTGCCCCGGGACATCGAATCCGAGGTGGGGGAACTGGACGACGTCTTCCTGTACACCGTGGACGATCTGGCCCAGGTGGTGGAAGCGGGCCTGGAGTCCCGCCAGGCCGCCGTGGTGGAGGCCGAATCCATCATCACCACCCAGGTGGGCCAGTTCCTGCACTGGCTGGACACCCGGGACAGCGTGCCGGTGATCCGCGCCCTGCGCGACTCCGCCGAGCGCATGCGGCGCCACGAGATGGAACATGCCCTGAAGCTCCTGGCCAAGGGCGAGAATCCGGAAAAGGTGCTGGAAGCCCTGTCCCAGCGCCTCACCAACAAGTTCCTGCACGCCCCCACCCAGGTCCTCGGCCAAGCCGGGGAGGAGCGGGGCGAACTGCAGCACCTCATCACCCGTCTCTTCCACCTGCATCACGGCGAGTAGGGCCCGCGGGCGCCCGGCGCCCGTCCCCATGCCGTGGGCGGCTGTCGCCTACTGATTGCCCATGAAACCCAGCATCCGCGAAAAGCTCGACCAACTGACCCGCCGCCTCGAAGAGGTGGATGCCCTGCTCTCCAGCGAGGAAGCGGCCAAGGACATGGACCAGTTCCGCAAGCTGTCCAAGGAGCGGGCCGAGCTGGAGCCGGTGGTGAGCCTCTATGGCGCCTTCCGCCAAGCCGAGGCCGATCTGGCCGCGGCCCAGGAAATGCTGGCCGATCCGGACATGAAGGAACTGGCGGAAGAGGAAGTGGAAGCCGCCAAGGCCCGCCTGCCGGAACTGGAACTGGACCTGCAGAAGCTGCTGCTGCCGCGGGACCCCAACGACGAGCGCAACATCTTCCTGGAAATCCGCGCCGGCACCGGCGGCGACGAATCGGCCCTGTTCGCTGCCGATCTCTTCCGCATGTACAGCCGCTACGCCGAGCGCCAGCGCTGGCAGGTGGAAGTGGTTTCCGCCAACGAGTCGGACCTGGGGGGCTACAAGGAAGTGATCGTGCGCATTGCCGGCAATAGCGCCGGCCTCGGCGCCTATTCCAAGCTCAAGTTCGAATCCGGCGGCCATCGGGTGCAGCGGGTGCCGGCCACCGAAACCCAGGGCCGCATCCATACCTCCGCCTGCACCGTGGCGGTGATGCCCGAGGTGGACGAGGTGGCCGACGTGGAGCTGAATCCGGCGGACCTGCGCATCGACACCTACCGGGCCTCCGGCGCCGGCGGCCAGCACATCAACAAGACCGACTCCGCCGTGCGCGTCACCCACCTGCCCACCGGCATCGTCGCCGAGTGCCAGGACGGCCGCTCCCAGCACGCCAACAAGGCCTCGGCCCTGAAGGTGCTGGCGGCCCGCATCAAGGACGTGCAGGTGCGCGAGCAGCAGGCCAAGGAGGCCGCCACGCGCAAGAGCCTGGTGGGCTCCGGCGACCGTTCCGAGCGCATCCGCACCTACAACTTCCCCCAGGGGCGCATCACCGACCACCGCATCAACCTGACCCTGTACAAGATCGACCAGATCATGGACGGGGACCTGGAAGAACTGACCGGCGCCCTCCTGGCCGAACACCAGGCCGAACAGCTGGCCGCCCTGGCCGAAGAACAGGGCTGAGATGGTGGCCGCGAGTGGCAGCGCCGGCCTCACCCGGCGCCAGGCGGTGGATCAGGTGCGGCGCCGCATCGCCCCCCTGGATGCGCGGTTGCTCCTGCAGCATTGCCTGGGCATCAGCCACGTGGAATTCCTCACCCGCCCCGACGAGCCCCTGGCCGCCGCCGATTCCGAGGCCTTCATGGCCCTGGTCATGCGCCGGGAGCGGGGCGAACCCCTGGCCTACCTCACCGGTGAGCGGGAGTTTTTCAGCCGCAGCTTCAAGGTGACGCCCGACGTGCTGATCCCCCGGCCCGACACCGAGTTGCTGGTGCTGCAGGCCCTGGAGCGCCTCAAGCCCCTGGCCTGGCCCCGGGTGGCGGACCTGGGCACGGGCAGCGGTGCCATCGCCGTCAGCATTGCCTGCGAGTGGCCCGAGGCCAAGGTGACGGCGGTGGATGTGTCCCCCGCCGCCCTGGCGGTGGCCCGGGAGAATGCCGAGCGTCTCGGTGCCCGGGTCGAGTTCCGCCACAGCGACTGGTTCGCCGGCCTGGCGGGGGAACAGTTCGAACTGATCGTCTCCAACCCGCCCTATGTGGCGGCCCAGGACCCGCACCTCTCCCAGAACGGCCTGCCCTTCGAGCCCAACGGGGCCCTCACCGACGGCGGCGACGGACTTTCCTGTCTGCGCGCCATCATCGAGGGGGCGCCCGCCCACCTGGTGCCCGGTGGCTGGCTGCTGCTGGAACACGGCTACGACCAGGCAGAAAAAGTCCGCGAACTTCTCGGCGCCGGCGGGTTCAAAGAGGTCACTTCCTGGCGCGACCTGGCCGGCATCGAGCGGGTCAGCGGCGGCAGGCTGCCAGATTAACCAACCGATTCAACGACTGGAGTTTAGAAGCGTGGATGCACAACAAGTGATCAAGGAACAGGTGACCGGCAATCCGGTGGTGCTGTACATGAAGGGCACCCCCCAGTTCCCCCAGTGCGGCTTTTCCGCCACCGCCGTGCAGATTCTCAAGGCCTGCGGCGTGAACCAGTTCTACAGCGTGAACGTGCTGGAGAACCCGGAAATCCGCCAGGGCATCAAGGATTACGCCAACTGGCCGACCATCCCCCAGCTCTACATCAAGGGCGAATTCGTCGGCGGCTGCGACATCATGCGCGAGATGTTCCAGGCCGGCGAACTGCAGCAGATGCTGGAAGGCGTGGCCCAGGCCTGAGCCTGTTCCGCTCCGTTCCCCGCAACGCCGCGCTCCGCAAGGAGGGCGGCGTTTTCATTGGTGCCGCCTTTAGTGCCCGGAATTGATCTGGGTTATGTTTTTGTATTATTCCAAAGTGCTAAATGGGCCCTTCCAAAAATAGGAGGGGACAACATGGCACGCAAGCTGACGGTGGGAGGGCGGCTGGCCCTGGGCTTCGGGATCTTTTCCCTGATCCTGACGGCCGCGGTCCTGGTGGCGCTGCAGGCCCTGGCCCGGGTGAACGAGCAGGTGGAGAAGATGGCCGCCAAGGACTGGCAGAAGGTGGAGATGGCCAAGGACATTGCCTACGCTGCCAACGATGTGGCCCGCACCGTGTTCTCCCTGTTCCACGACACCTCCCGCCTGGCCGAGCAGAAACAGAAAATCGTCGGCTACCGGGACATGGTGAACCAGCGCCTGGATATCCTGGAAAAGCTGCTCTACCGCCCCAAGGGCAAGCAGCTGGTGGCCGACCTGAAGACCAAGCGCCTGGCCTTTGCCGGCACCTATCCGAAGGTCCTGGAACTGCTGGAAGCCGGGCGGCGGGAAGAGGCCAGCCGCCTCTTCGCCAGCGAGGGCATGCCCCAGCTGGAAGCCTACGTGCAGGCCGTGGATGCCTTCGTTGCCTTCCAGGGCGAGCTGTTCGAGGAATCCGCCGTCACGGCCCGGGAGGTCTACGCCCAGGCCCGCAACCTGATGCTGGTCTTCCTGGCGGCCGCCATCGTCCTGGCCACGGCCCTGGCGTTGTGGATCATCCGCAGCGTCACCCGGCCCCTGGGGGGCGAGCCCGAGGAGGCCAAGGCCCTGGTGCAGCGTCTGGCCGAGGGCGACCTCAGCGCCGACCTGCGCCTGCATCCCCAGGACCGGGGCGACAGCCTGATGGCCGCCCTGGCCACCATGCGCAACAGCCTGCGGGCCATGGTGGGCGAGATCCAGGGCAATGCGGGGGAGGTGTCCGAGGCGGCGCGGGACCTGTCGGTGAATTCGGTGCAGCTGGCCCAGAGCTCGGCGACCCAGAGCGAAGCCACGGCTGCCATGGCGGCGGCGGTGGAACAGGTGACGGTGAGCATCGCCCAGGTCAGCGACAGCGCCAGCCATACCCATGCCATTTCCGACAGCACCGGCCAGCTTTCCGGCGACGGCCACGACGTCATTCTGCGCACCGTGGCGGAGATGCAGGCCGTGGCGGTGGCGGTGGGCGGCGCGGCCCGCTCCATCGAGGCCATGGGCAGCCGCTCCGAGCAGATTTCCAGCGTGGTCCAGGTGATCCGCATGGTGGCCGAGCAGACCAATCTGCTGGCCCTCAATGCGGCCATCGAGGCAGCCCGGGCCGGGGAGGCAGGGCGGGGCTTCGCCGTGGTGGCGGACGAGGTGCGCAAGCTGGCGGAACGGACCGCCCTGGCCACCACGGAAATCAGCGACATGATCGCCGGCGTCCAGGATGCCGCCCGGGAGGCGGTGGACGCCATGGGCGGGGCCACGGCCCGGGTCGAGCAGGGCGTCGCCATGGCCGAGCAGGCCAGCGACTCCATGCAGGCCATCCGCAGCAGTTCCCAGGAAGTGGTGGCGGCGGTCAATACCATCGCCGACGCCCTGCGGGAGCAGAAGCATGCCGGCGGCGACATTTCCGCCAATGTGGAAAAGGTGGCCCAGATGGTGGAGGAAAACAGCGCCGCCACCCACGAAGCGGCCGATACGGCGCGGCGCCTGGAAGCCCTGGCCCAGGCCCTGCACCAGACCTTGCGGCGCTTCCGCCTGGAAG
The DNA here is from genome assembly GCF_058809645.1 of Azospira sp. MPR-E4. NCBI lineage: Bacteria > Pseudomonadati > Pseudomonadota > Betaproteobacteria > Rhodocyclales > Rhodocyclaceae > Azospira > Azospira sp. MPR-E4. The sequence continues at coordinate 19,806 of NZ_JBXAST010000035.1, forward strand.
CGCACTCCGCCTAGGCCTGAGTGCCGTCCGAGGCGGCCGGAAGCGTCCCCGGAGGCTCAGGCGGCGGGTTGCAGCTTGGCCGTCAGTTCCTCGTAGGCCCGTACCGCCTCGGCGGCATACATCAGGGTGGGGCCGCCGCCCATGTAGGCACAGATGCCCAGGGTTTCCATCAGCTGTTCCTTGGTCACGCCGAGGCGGATCAGGGCCTTCACATGGAAGCCGATGCAGGCGTCGCAGCGGCTGGCGACGCCGATGGCCAGGGCGATCAGCTCCTTGTGCAGCTCGTCGATGGCCCCGCCCTGGAGGGCGCCCTTGGCCATGGCGTTGAAGCCCTGCATGGTGTCCGGGATTTCCTTGCGCAGGGTGGCGAGAGCCTTGGAAACGTCGCCGGTGATGGTGGTGAAGGACTTGCTCATGGCTGCTCCTGATATATGAGGTTTTTCTGATATTCCAAGTATGGGGAGGGCCGGGCGCCCTGTATGTGACCTGGGTCACCTTGCCCTGTCCGGCCGACTGGTTCATGCTTCGATTCATGCGTCCAATCCTCCTCATCCTTCTGCTGCCCCTGTTGCTGGCTGCCTGCGGCGGCCAACCCCTGCGCCCCGGCGAAACCTCCCGCGATCAGGTGGTGGCCGCCTGGGGGGCGCCCACCGTGCGCTTCCCCGAGGCCGACGGCGGCGAGCGCCTGCTCTACGCCACCGCCCCCCTGGGTTTCGTCACCCGGGTGCTGGTCTTCGCTCCGGACGGCAAGCTGCGCTCCCTGCACAATGCCCTGGTGGAGGAAGAGTTCGCCAAGGTGCGGGCCGGGGAGGACGGCAAGGAGGAAATCCTGCGCCGCTTCGGACCGCCGACCTGGGTGCAGTTCTTTGAAGCTCGTAGTGAATTGATATGGGAGTGGCGTTATTGCGATGCTTGGTTATATCCCAGCCGCTTCAACGTGCTGTTTGATGGTTCCACCGGTATCGTGCGCTCCACTATGACGCTACGCGAGGACTATGGGCCGGCAAGGGGTTATTGCTCTCGCTGATGGGGCCCCTTGTTGAGGCGTTCTCTTCCTGAAAAATGATTCGGCGCACTGGTCTTGGGCGGGGGGATGTGCGCCGCTTGCTGCAGTCTTTGTTTAAGTGTCTGATGCGACGCAATAAATTGTTTTGGCATGGCCGGGTGATTGAATTGGCATAAGGTTTGCAGGAGTGCATCCATTCGAAAAATTAAATGAATGGAGAGCACATGCGACCGCCCGCGTTTTCCCCCCTGTTGACCGTCCTGAGCAAGCTGCCGCCCCTGTTGCTGCTGCGCTGGCTCGTTTCCCTGTCCCTCTTCCTTTCCGTCGGCACGCCGGCCCTGGCCCAGTATTCGGATACCGTGGGCCTGGCGCCCGGGGCCATGATCGCCCAGGCCAGCGAAGTACCGCCCGCCGAGCCGGCCCCCCCGGCACTGGCCGTGGTAGCGGAGAAGGTGCCCCTGCCGGTCCATGCCGACGGGGCCAACACGGCCTGGATGCTGACCTCCTCGACCCTGGTGCTGCTCATGACCCTGCCCGGGGTGGCCCTGTTCTACGCCGGCATGGTGCGCAAGAAGAACGTGCTGTCCACCATGACCCAGGTCTTTGCCGTGGCCGCCGTGGTTACCCTGACCTGGATGGCCCTCGGCTACACCCTGGCCCTGCGCCCCGGCAGCGCTTTCGTCGGCGGCATGGACCGGCTGCTGCTGCACGGCCTCAGCCTGGATGGCCTGGCCGGCGTCAGCGAGGCGCCCATTCCGGAAACCGTCTATTTCATGTTCCAGCTGACCTTCGCCATCATCACCACGGCCCTGGTGGTGGGGGCTTTTGCCGAGCGCATGCGCTTTTCCGCCCTGCTGCTGTTTGCCGCCCTGTGGTCCCTCGCCGTCTATGCCCCGGTGGCCCACTGGGTGTGGGAGCCGGATGGCTGGCTGGCCCGGATGGGGGTGCTGGATTACGCCGGCGGCACGGTGGTGCACGTCAATGCGGGGGTGGCCGGCCTGGTGGCAGCCATCCTCATCGGCAAGCGCCTGGGCTATGGCAGCGAACCCATGATGCCCCACAGCCTGGCCTTCTCCGTGGTGGGGGCGGCCCTGCTGTGGGTCGGCTGGTTCGGCTTCAACGCCGGTTCGGCCCTGGCGGCCGATTCCCGGGCCGGCATGGCCATGCTGGTGACCCAGGTGGCCTCGGCTGCCGCCGCCATGTCCTGGATGGTGGTGGAGTGGGTGGTGCGGGGCCGGCCCAGCGCCCTGGGCATCATTTCCGGCGCCGTTGGCGGCCTGGTGGCGGTGACCCCGGCTTCCGGTTTCGTCGAGCCCAGCGGCGCCTTCTTCATCGGCATTGCCGGCGGCCTCACCTGTTATGTGGGGGCCACGGCCCTGAAGCGGGTCTTCGGCTACGACGACTCCCTCGACGTGTTCGGCATCCACGCCGTGGGTGGCATCGTCGGCGCCCTGATGACCGGCGTCTTCGCCAGTCCGGCCATTGGCGGCGCCCATGGTTCGGTGCTGAAGCAGCTGCTGGGCGTCAGCGCCACCGCCCTCTTCAGCGCCGTGGCCACGGCTGCCGTGCTGGTGGTGGTGAGCCTGCTGGTGGGCCTGCGGGTGGAGGAGGACGAGGAGCGGGACGGCCTCGACATTTCCCAGCACGGCGAGCATCTGGAATGAGGACGCAACGGCCATGAGCAGCGACAGTGAAATATTCGCCCTGATCGGGCGCATCCACGTACTGATGCGGCGCAGCCTCAACCGCATCACCGATGTGGATTACATGAAGGAAAACAAGGAATACGCCCGGGCCATTGTGGCCCTGGCCGAAGGCTCGGGCCAGGAGGAACTGGCCCAGCTGGCGGGCAAGCTGCGCCAGGCCATGGCGCTGGACCCGGCCGAGCCTGTGGCTGCGGCCCCGGAGCCCAAGGCCAAGTACCTGTTCACCCTGCGTTAGGGCGGGGCGACCGGAAGGCGCCTAGAAGGCGGCGAGGCGGGCGTTGGCCAGGGCCAGGCGGCTGGCCAGCACTTCCAGGAAGGACTGGTAGAAGTGCATGCGGCAGGTTTCCGACGCCTTGTGCAGGGCTTCGCCCTTGACCGTGACGATCTTGGCCTGGGTCAGGGCCACCACGTCGGCGCCCCGGGTCTTGTGGCCGCCGGCGATGACCGCCATCTCGCCAAAGCAGTCGCCGGCGGTGAGCAGGTTGAGGATCTTGCCGCCCTTGGTCACCTTCAGTTCCCCTTCTGCCAGGAAGCAGAAGAAGTCGCCCTTTTCGCCATCGCGCATGATGACGTCCCCCGGCGTCACCTTGTCCCAGCGGGAGAAGCGCAGCACCTCCCAGATCTCCACGTCGGAGAAGCCGGCGAAGAAGGGCAGGGCGCGCAGGGTGTCGAATTTCTCCGTGTCGGCGAACTCGTCCTGCCGGGCCTGCAGCTGCTTGTTGCGCACCGCCTGGGCCAGGTCGTGGGCGAATTCCTCCCAGGTGGCGTAGCGGTCATCCAGGTCCTTGGCCATGGCCTTCTGAACGATGGCCTCCAGGGCCGGCGGCAGGTCGTGGCGCAACTGGCCGGGCGGCGTCGGCGCCAGATGGATGATCTGGTACACCATGTTGTAGTTGGTACTGGCCTGGAAGGGCAGCTGGCCGGTGAGCATCTGGTACATCACCACGCCCAGGGAATAGATGTCGGTGCGGTGGTCCAGGGGCTGTTCCTTGACCTGCTGGGGCGACATGTAGGCCGGGGAGCCGATGCCCGAGACCTGGGTGCGGTCGGTGCCGGCGGTGAGGGCGGCGCCGAAGTCGGAAATCTTGATGTCGCCGGAGAAGCCCCGGGCGTCCGATTCGGCCAGGAGGATGTTGGCCGGCTTGATGTCCCGGTGGGTGATGCCGAGGCGGAAGGCGAAATCCAGGGCCCGGGTGCATTTAAAGATGATCTCCACCACCCGCTCCACCGGCAGCAGCTTGGCGGGGTCGCAGAAATCCTCCAGGGTGCCGCCGGGCACGTACTCCATGACGATGTAGGCCAGGTTCTCCTCCACCACCGCGTCGTAGATCTGCACGATGTGGGGATGGTTGAGCTTGCCGGCGAGGGAGGCTTCGTTGAGGAAGAGGTGGGAGTAGAGCTTGCCCCGTTCCGGGTCCTTGAGGACTTCGGGAAAGGCCAGCTTGACCGCCACGTCGCGGTCGGCGAAGGAATCGTGGGCGAGGAACACGGTGCTGGTGGCACCGCGGCCCAGTTCCCGGATGACGTCGTACTTGCCGATCTTTTCCATGGGACGGTCAGGCTCCATGTTTGTTATTGCAGGCGGCGACAGCTGAAGCGGGATGAGGCAGGTGAGGCGGAATGCGGGCGGGGACTGCTTGCCCCGCTGCTCCGCCGGGGCGGCGGAGCAGCGTTGTGTTGCTATTGTCGCTAGCTTACACCCGGGCCTTGGCCCGGGCGATGGCGGCCTTGACCTGTTCGGGGGCGGTGCCGCCGATGTGGTTGCGCGCGGCCAGGGAGCCTTCGATGGTCAGACAGGTGGCCACGTCGCTCTGCACCAGGGGGGAGAAGGCCTGCAGCTCGGCCAGGGTGAGGTCGGCCAGGTCCTTGCCCTGGGTCTCGGCGGCCTTGACGGCGGCGCCGACGACTTCGTGGGCTTCGCGGAAGGGCAGGCCCTTCTTCACCAGGTAGTCGGCCAGGTCGGTGGCGGTGGCAAAACCTTCGGCCAGGGCGCCGCGCATGCGCTCGGGCCGGGCCTCGATGCCGCCCATCATGTCGGCGAAGATGCGCAGGGTGTCGATGACCGTATCGGCGGCGTCGAACAGGGGTTCCTTGTCTTCCTGGTTGTCCTTGTTGTAGGCCAGGGGCTGGCCCTTCATCAGGGTCAGCATGGAGATGAGGCTGCCGTTCACCCGACCGGTCTTGCCCCGGGCCAGTTCCGGCACGTCCGGGTTCTTCTTCTGGGGCATGATGGAAGAGCCGGTGCAGAAGCGGTCGGCGATCTTGACGTAGCCGAAGCGGGGGTTCATCCACAGCACCAGTTCTTCCGAGAGGCGGGAGAAGTGGGTCATCAGCAGGGAGGCGGCGGCGCAGAATTCAATGCCGAAGTCCCGGTCGGAAACGGCATCCAGGGAATTTTCGCAGACGCCGTCGAAGCCCAGCTGGGCGGCGACGAATTCCCGGTCGATGGGGTAGGTGGTGCCGGCCAGGGCGGCGGCGCCCAGGGGCAGGCGGTTCACCCGCTTGCGGCAGTCGAGGAAGCGCTCCTTGTCCCGCTGGGTCATCTCGAAGTAGGCCAGCAGATGGTGGCCGAAGGTCACCGGCTGGGCCACCTGCAGGTGGGTGGAGCCGGGCATGGGGGTGGCGGCCTCCTTCTCGGCCAGGACCAGCAGGGCGGTCTGGAAAGCCTTGATCAGTTCGACGATGGAGTCGATGGTGTCGCGCAGCCAGAGGCGGATGTCGGTGGCCACCTGGTCGTTGCGGGAGCGGCCGGTGTGCAGACGCTTGCCGGCGTCGCCCACCAGGGTGGTGAGGCGCTTTTCGATATTGAGGTGTACGTCCTCCAGGTCCAGGGACCATTCGAACTTGCCGGATTCGATCTCCTCCACGATCTGGGCCATACCCTTCTCGATGTCGGCCAGGTCGGCGGCGGCGATGATGCCCTGCTTGGCCAGCATGCGGGCGTGGGCCAGGGAGCCGTTGATGTCCTGGCGCCACAGGCGCTGGTCGAAATCGACGGAGGCGGTGTAGCGCTTGACCAGGTCTGACATGGGCTCGGAGAAACGGCCGGCCCAGGTGTAGGAGGAGTTCTGTTGGGTCATGATATGTGGGAAACTTGGGACGAATTTGAGGCAAACCGGAGCAAAGTGGCGCAAAGCTGGAATTTCGCCGCCATTTGCCAGGAAAAGCCGCTGAAAACTGCACGGAAAGCGCAAATAAGTTGGCAAGTATAAAGCAAAACCCCGCTGCCCATCCCCTGCCGGACTGCCGCAATCTGGGCGTCATGCTGCGCATCCTGCTGGGGGCCAACCTGCTGGTGGCCGCCGCTGCCCTGCTGCTGGCGCCCCGTCTGGAGGACTGGCCCCAGCGCCTGGTGGAACTGGCCACCTGGTGCGAGCCCCTGCTGCTGTCCGCCCTGGGCCTGCTGGCCCTGGGCCGGGACTGGCTGTGGCGCCTCAAGCCCCGGGCCGGCCAGGCCCTGGTGCTGTTGCTGGTGATGGCCCAGGCCCTGCTGTTCTTCGACTTCTGGCGTTTCATGGGCCTCATCGAGGGCGGCTGGGGCGCTGCCCTGCGGGCGGCCCTGCTGGCGGCGGCGGCGACCCTGCTCCTGCTCCTCTATTTCAGCCTGCGGGCCCGGGCCTTCTCCCCCGCCGTGGCCGAGGCCCGCCTGCAGGCCCTGACCGCCCGCATCCGCCCCCACTTCCTCTTCAACAGCCTCAACGCCGTGCTCTCCCTCATCCGCCAGGACCCGCGGCGGGCCGAGACGGCCCTGGAGGAGCTGGCCGACCTGTTCCGCGCCCTGATGCGGGATGCCCGCAATCTCTCGCCCCTGTCCGACGAAATCGCCCTCTGCCGCCAATACCTGGGGCTGGAAAAGCTGCGCCTGGGCGAGCGGCTCAAGGTGGAGTGGGACATCGTGGACGTGCCCGACGACGCCCTGGTGCCTCCCCTGATGCTGCAGCCCCTGCTGGAGAACGCCGTCTACCACGGCATCGAGCCCGGGGAGGGCAGCGGCACCATCCATATCGGCTTTTCCCGTCAGGGCGACGCCATGGTGGCGGAACTGACCAATCCCTGCCCCCCGGGCCAGGGTCACCATGCCGGCAACCGCATGGCCCTGGCCAACATTCGGGAGCGCCTGGACCTCTACTACGACCTCGAGGCGCGCCTGGAAAGCAGTGAACAGAACGGCACCTACCGGGTGCACATCACCCTTCCCCTGCGGAGACCGTTGCCATGACCGAGCCCAAGCCCGCCCCTCTCAGCATCGTCCTGGTGGATGACGAAGCGCCGGCCCGCCGGCGCATGGGCACCCTGCTGGAGGATCTGGCCCTGGAACTGCCGACCCGGGTGGTGGGGGAGGCCGGCGACGGCGAAGCGGCCCTGGAACTGATCCAGCAGGTGCAGCCCGACGTGGTGCTGGTGGACATCCGCATGCCCAAGATGGACGGCCTGGAGCTCGCCCGCCACCTGGCCGGCCTGCCGCGGCCGCCGGCGGTGATCTTTGCCACCGCCTACGACAGCCACGCCGTCCATGCCTTCGACCTCAATGCGGTGGATTACCTGCTCAAGCCGGTGCGTCTGGCCCGCCTCCAGGCCGCCCTGGAAAAGGCCTGGCTGGTGGGTCCCCTTACCGCCGAACGTCTGGCCAAGGTGCGCCAGGAGTCCGGCCAGGGCGCCCGCCGCCACTTCTCCTGCCACGAACGGGGCCGCATCCTGCTGGTGCCGGTGCAGGACGTGCTCTATCTCAAGGCCGATCTCAAATACGTCACCGCCCGCACCCGGGAGCGGGAATACCTGCTGGACGAGGCCCTCACCCATCTGGAACAGGAGTTCGCCGAGCGCTTCATCCGCCTGCACCGCAGCGTGCTGGTGGCCAAGGACGCCCTGGCCGGCTTCGAGCGGGGCCAGGGGGACGGGGAGGAGGGCGGCGAACAGTGGCTGGCCCTGCTCAAGGAAGTGCCGGAAAAACTGCCGGTGAGCCGCCGCCAGTGGGCGACGGTGAAGCAGTACGCCAAGTAGGCGGTGTTTGGCATGAGTTCTCGCTATACAGAGAGAGTGGGATGAAGAAATTTCTGCTGCTGTTTGCCGCCGTATTCGTTGCCGTGTCGGCCCAGGCCGCCTCCCCGTCGTCCGAGGTGGAGCTGAAGTTCGGTCCCATCGTTGGGACCTGGTCTTTCCGTTTGCCCAATGGCTGCACGGAGCGACACACCTACCGTGCGAACGGCTTTCTCTCCGGCACCAGCGGCGAGGAGTATGTGGAGGAACGCTACGAGCTGTCGGCGGTGCCGGACGTCAATGGGTTTTACACCCTGACCGGGCACAACCTGAAGGACAGCGGCGGCCCCGACTGTTCAGGTTCCAGTGAGGATTTTTCCGGCAGGGACTGGACCGTCTTCGTGCGCTTCTCGGCGGATTACGCCAAGTACGTTGCCTGCGTCGAACCCCGGCCGGATCGGTGCTGGGGCCCCTATCTCAAGGAAGCGCCGTGACCGGCCCGGCGATCGCCGGGCCCGTCTGGCCATGAAGGCGGCCACTTCCGGCAGCGCCTGGCGGCGCACCGTGCCGGTGTTCGTCGCCCTGGTCGGCCTCTACGGCCTGTTGCTGTTGCCGGGGCTGTTTTTTCCCGCCTACCTGGATTCGCCCCTGGGGCTGCTGGCGGCGATTCCCTATCTTTCCATCTACCTGTTCCACGCCCTGGGCCTCCCCGGGTTGCTGCAGCACGACGGCGCCTGCGGCTGGGGCTGGTGTGCGCCGAGCCTGGCGGGCTGGGTCTTCCTGCTGCTGCTGTGGGGCGGCCTGGCCTGGCTGGCCGCCCGGGGGCTTTGCTCCTTGCGGCCGCCTAGAGACTGAGGGCCACGGCGCCGGCGCAGAAGACCACTACGGCCAGCAGCAGGACCTGGGTCAGTTTGTGGTGGATTTCCAGTTCCCGCAGGGTCATTTCGATTTCGGTTCCGTTCATGATTTTTCTCCGTAAAGGTCGATGGTGACGGACGCTCCCACTTTGCTTTCAGCAAAGGCCGTGCCCGATGCGCGGTCAGGCTCCCAGGCTTGCTGTCGGACCTCCGGGATCAAGGCAGGACGCGGCTTTCCGGGTGGTGGGAAAGGTTGGCCGGCGCGTTCCCCCGGGGGGGCTTGCCATGCACCACGGTGGCGCCTTGTTTGCTAGCCATGCACTGCCGCCGGGCGTCAGTCCCGGCGTTCCCGTCGTCTGTCCCGCGCTGCAGCGGTCCCCTATTTTTGGCACACTGCCGTTTCCTTTTGATGAACGTCTGCCCATGCTCCGCCAGCAAGCCCTTGCCGCCCTGATGCTCGATACCGTGCCCGCCAAGGTGGCGGCAGTGCTGGCCCTCGATCCGGCGGGGCCGGTGGCGCCGGGCCAGCGGCTTGTGCCAACCGCGCCCCTGCCGGGGCGGCCACTGCGGCCGCTGCTGGTGCCGCCGGCCGAGGTGCCGCGCCGTTCCCTGCACACGGCGGAGGGACGGGCCGCCCTGCTGCACGCCATCGCCCATATCGAGTTCAACGCCATCGACCTGGCCCTGGACATCGTCTGGCGCTTCCCCGATCTGCCCGAGGATTTTTACCGGGACTGGCTGCGCATCGCCCGGGAGGAGGCCCAGCATTTCACCCTGGTGGACGACCACCTGCGCACCCTGGGCTACGCCTACGGCGACTTTGCGGCCCACCGGGGCCTGTGGGACATGGCGGAGAAGACGGCGGACGACGTGCTGGCCCGCCTGGCCCTGGTGCCCCGGGCCATGGAGGCCCGGGGGCTGGATGTGAACCGGGGCATCCGCGACAAGCTGGTGCAGGCCGGGGAGGTCGCCGCCGGCCCGATCCTGGATGTCATCCTGCGGGACGAGATCGGCCATGTGGCGGCGGGCAACCGCTGGTATCGCCATGTCTGCCGCGAGCGGGGCCTGGAGCCCCTGGCGGCGGAGGCAGAGCTGGCGGCCCGCTACGGCGCCCCCAAGGTGCGGGGGCCCTTCAACCTGGAGGCGCGGCGGGCGGCCGGCTTCGATGCGGCGGAACTGGCGGCCCTGGTCGCGCGTTGATCTGGCCTTGCTCAAGGCCGGGCCGCCCTGCCGCAGGCGATGGCCTGGGAGCCAGAAACGGCGGCCATCTCCGCCATGCCATGCCCGGAATGGCCGTCCTTCCTGCCTCCTGGCGGCATGCCTCGCCGCTGCCCTTGCCACTTCCTGCACCGGCTCCGCCCTGCCTTAGAATCCGGGAGTGGGTCCCGCGCGCGTCTGCCCCGATCGGCGCCGCCGGGTCCACGCCAGAAAACCAGAAGAGGAGACTTCCCCATGCAGCAGCATTCCCGTTTCTACATCGGCGGCCAGTGGGTCGCCCCCGACGGCAACGCCTTCATCGACGTGGAGAATCCGGCCATCGAGACGGTCATCGCCCGGGTGCCGGAAGGCACGGCCACCGACGCGGACCGGGCAGCCCGGGCCGCGGCGGCCGCCTTTCCTGCCTGGGCCGCCCTCTCCGGAGCGCAGCGGGGCGCCTTCCTGCAGAAGATCGCCGATGGCCTCAAGACCCGCCAGGATGAGCTGGGCCGCCTCATCGCCAGCGAGGTGGGCATGCCGGTGAAACTGGCCACCCGGGTTCAGGCCGGCAATCCCATCTTCACCTTCGCCGCCTGCGCCCGCATCGCCGCCGAGGGTTTCGCCGAGGAGAGCATCGGCCAGTCCCTGGTGCTGAAGGTGCCCACCGGTCCGGTGGCCTGCATCACGCCCTGGAACTTCCCCCTGCACCAGATCGCCGCCAAGGTCGGCGCCGCCCTGGCCGCCGGCTGCACGGTGGTCTTGAAGCCCTCGGAAGTGGCGCCCCTCAACGCCTTCCTCCTGGCCGAGGTGATCGAGGCGGCGGGCCTGCCCGCCGGCGTCTTCAATCTGCTTACCGGCTACGGCCCGGTGGTGGGCGAGGCCCTGGCCGCCCATCCGGCCCTGGCGGCCGTCTCCTTCACCGGCAGTACGGCCGCCGGCAAACGGGTGGCGGCGGTGGCGGCGGCCACGGTGAAGCGGGTGTCCCTGGAGCTGGGCGGCAAGTCCGCCTCCGTGGTGCTGCCGGATGCGGATCTGGCGGCGGCGGTGAAGGGCACGGTGGCCGGCTGCTTCCTCAATTCCGGCCAGGCCTGCTCGGCCCTGACCCGGCTGCTGGTGCCGCAGGAGCGTTACGCCGAGGCTGCCGCCCTGGCGGTGCAGGCAGCGGCGGCCTACACCCTGGGCGATCCCCTGGCGGAGGGCAGCCGTCTCGGTCCCCTGGTTTCCGGCCTGCAGCGGCAGCGGGTGCGGGCCATGATCGACCAGGCCGTGGCCGACGGCGCCGAGCTGCTGTGCGGCGGCAGCGCCGCGCCGGAAGGCTTGCCCACCGGCTACTACGTGCGGCCCACGGTGTTCGGCCGGGTGCGGCCCGATGCCGCCCTGGCTCGGGAGGAGGTGTTCGGCCCGGTGCTGGCCATCCTCACCTACCGGGACGAGGCGGAGGCCGAGGCCATCGCCAACGGCACCGACTACGGCCTGGCGGCTGCCGTGTGGTCCGCCGAGGAAGCCCGGGCCCTGGCCTTCGCCCGCCGCCTGCGGGCCGGCCAGGTGGATATCAACGGTGCCTTCTTCAACCTGCTGGCGCCCTTCGGCGGCTTCAAGCAGTCCGGCTACGGCCGGGAGCTGGGGCGCCACGGGGTGGAGGACTTCCTGGAAACCCAGTCCATCCAGCTGCCCCAGCGGCAATAGGGCCTCTGTCGCCGCGGGCCGGCCAGGCGCGGGGCAGGTGCCCCGGCCCTGGCCGCCTCCGGCCTCAATACCAGTATTTGGGATAGCTGCCCCGCTGCCGGGCGTTGTTGACCGCCAGGGCGCAGGCGACGATGACCAGGGCGCCCAGCAGTACCGGGCTGAAGAGAAAGCCCAGGGCCGGCTTGGTCGCCAGGACCAGCAGGGGATTGGCGCCGGCGGGGGCGTGCACCGTGCGCGTCCATTGCATCAGGCCCAGGGCCAGCCCCACCGCCAGGGCCGAGGCCAGCCAGCCGTCCCCCAGGGTATGCAGCACCGCCAGGCCGACGGCGGTGGCCAGAAGATGGCCGCCGACGATGTTGCGCGGCTGGGCCAGGGGGCTGTCGGGCAGGCCGAAGGCCAGCACGCAGGTGGCGCCGAAGGGCGCCATGAGCCAGGGAGTGCCGCTCCACAGGCTGAGTCCGGCGATGCTGCCGATGGCCACGGCGGCACCGAGCATGGAAATGGCGATATAGGCCAGGGGTGGCGCGGGCGGCGCCTTGGCGGCGGACAACGGGAGCATGGCATTCCTCGGGGATTGATGTAGACAGGTCTGTATATTGTGCAAGACAGATCTGTCTGTCAATGTGGCGCCATTCCGTTTTTCAGCCACCGCTTCTTGGAGTGCCCATGTCCGACACACTGCTGGCCCCGTCCGACGATCCCAACCCGGAAGGGGCCCGGGCCCGCATCCTGGAAACCGCTTCCCGGCTCTTCTACCAGCACGGCCTGCGGGGCGTCGGCATCGACCGCATCATTGCCGAGTCCGGCGTGGCAAAGATGAGCTTCTACCGCCACTTCCCGGCCAAGGACGACCTCATCCGGGCTTACCTGGAAGGGCGTCACCGGCGCTGGCTGGCCGGCTTCCAGGCCCGTCTGGCGGCCCGGCCGCCGGAACTGGCCGCCGTTGTCGACATCCTGCTGGCCTGGGCGGCGGAGCCGGACTACCGGGGCTGCGCCTTCATCAACGCGGTGGCGGAAGTGGGGGAGGGCATCGCCGGTGTCGCCGCCATTGCCCGGGCCCACAAGGATGACCTGCAGCGCCTCCTGGCCGAGTGGCTGGCCCCCCGCCTGGGCGAGCGGGCCCCCATGGCGGCCCGCTGCGCCATGGTGGTGGTGGAAGGGCTGATCGTGCGCAGCCAGATGGGCGAAGGCGAACTGCTGGCCAACGACGGGCGCTGGCTGTTGCAGCGTGTTGAAGCGGAGTTCGGCACCGAATAGTCCGTATATCGACGTAAGTGTTTGGCCGACTACCCCCGGCCGGGGGTTGGGCTAGACTGGCGCCATCATCTTTGTGCCCCATATTGGTGCAGCCATCATGCCGTCAGCTTTTTTTGCCGCCATTTTTTTCCGGGGCGCCCGCCGTGGCGAGGCCCGGATGGCGGCTGCGCGGCAGCCGGCGGCGCAGTCCGGGTGGGGCGGCCGGCGTTTCCCGGCCTGTCTCCCGCCGGCCCGGTAGCGCTGCCGAGACGGCCGCTGCCGGGCGTGTTGCCGGTTTCACCCTGTACCCCATTCCCCGATTTTTACTGTTTGTTGCCGCGCCGACCCTCGAGCCGGACGGCCTGTCGTGAGGAGCTGCCATGCCCCAATCCCAAACCGCCCAGATTTCCCCCGCCCCGGGAGCCCTGATCATTTCCGCCCTGGACCAGGAGCGCCTGGTGGGGCTGATCGAACGCCTCTACCTGCGGGACCAGAGCATCCACGTTTCCGCCGGCACCGTGCTGCGCCGTCTGCGGGCCGCCAACCCGGTGCCGCCGGAAGCCATCCCGCCCAACCTGGTGACCATGAATTCCACCGTGGTGCTGAGCGACGCCGACAGCGGCCGCCGCCGGGAAGTGACCCTGGTCTATCCGGAAGACCACGATCCGGACGAGGGCTGCTGGTCGGTGCTGTGTCCCCTCGGTTCGGCCATTTTCGGCCTGCGCGTCGGCGACCCGGTGCGCCTGGAGATGGAAGGCTGGAGCGAAGGCCGCTGGATCATTGCCGACCTGCCCTTCCAGCCGGAAGCCCGGGGCTGGCTGACCATGTGAGGCCTGCGGCCCCGTCGTAGAAAAGGCGCCCGCGGGCGCCTTTTTTCATGCCGGCTGCACGGGCGGCGTCAGTTCCCGGACCTCCACCGCCCCCTGGGCGATGGCCTTGTTGATCAGGCGGTAGGTCTCCTGGTCGAAGGCGGCGGGGCGGCTGCCCTGCTGCTGCAGGATTTCCCACACCTGCTCTTCCCGCTGGGCGGTGCCCAGGTAGGCCCAATGGTCCACCACGTGCAGGTCGGTGGTGGAACTGAAGTCGTCCTTTTCCACCAGGCCGATGGGGCCGGCGTAGGGCCACTCCTTAATCTTGAGCTTGGCCAGGGCCGCCATCAGGCGGGCGCTGTGCTGGCTGAGGCTCTCCTTGCCGCAGCAGGCGCCCTTGCAGTTGTGCATCTGGTGGCCGAAACAGGGCTTGCCCGGGCGCTGCTTCTCCAGGCCCAGGAGGACGTGGCACAGGTGGTGGGCGTCGCCGATCTTCTTCAGGCTGTTGCGGGCTTCCTTGGCCGAGTTGAAGAGGCCGTAGAGGTCCGGGCTGCGGCCGAAGTCCAGTTCGTCGGCCAGCACCAGACGGGGACGGAAGTCGCTAGGCGCCTCCTGCACCAGCTGCCAGGCGCACAGCTCGCCGCCCTTCTTCTGGTGCCGGTTGAGGCTGGGGCGGTGGGCCTGCAGCAGCTTGGCCTCCAGCAGCATGGCGCCCAGTTCGCCGGCGGTCTCCCGCCATTCCACCCGGTATACCTGGGCGGCCATGGCCGTATCCCGGGCGTCCTTCTGGTCGCCGGAGAAGTGGGAGAAGACCCGCTGCCGCAGGTTGCTGCTCTTGCCGATGTAGAGAGGCTCGCCGTCCGCCTCCTGGCCGTACAGCAGATAGACACCGGGCAGTTCCGGCAGGTCGTCCAGGGCTTCCGGCGGCAGGTGGGGTGGCAGCTTGGGGCGCTGGGTCAGGGTCTCCACGGCGGCCCAGATGGGCTCGGGGGCGTACTTGCCGTGCAGGCGGTCCCAGAACTGGTGGATCAGGCGGGCGTCGGAGAGGGCCCGGTGCCGGTGCTCGTCGTAGAGGCCGTGGCGTTCCACCAGGGCGTCCAGGCTGTGGCGGTGGTGCTGGGGCTCCAGCTTGCGCGACAGCTTGACGGTGCACAGCACGGTGGCGTGGAATTTGAGGCCCAGGCGGCGGAATTCGTTTTTGAGGAAGCCGTAGTCAAAGCGCGCGTTGTGGGCCACGAAAAGGCGTCCCTTGAGGCGCCCCAGCACCTCTTCGGCCAGGTCGGCGAAGGGCGGTGCGTCGGCCACCATCTCGTCGCTGATGTTGGTCAGGCCCTGGATGAAGGGCGGGATGGGAATGCCCGGATTGACCAGGCTGCTCCACTGGGTCACGCCGGCGGCCGAGACCTCGACGATGCCGATTTCGGTGATGCGGTCCCGCACCGGGTTGGCGCCGGTGGTCTCCAGGTCCACGAACACCAAAGGTTCGCGGAAAGGGGCTGGGGCGGGGGGAGAGG
>NZ_JBXAST010000036.1:0-33579 GCF_058809645.1 Azospira sp. MPR-E4
TTGGGCAGGACCCGGATCAGACGGCCGTCGGCCCGGGCCGGGGCGGCCAGGGCGAGGCAGAGAAGCAGGGGGGAGATGAGTCGCAACATGGCTTTACTCCGGCAGCAGGCCCAGGGCCTGGCGCAGTTGGGAAAGGGCGGCGGCCGCCTGGATGCGGGAGCGCACCGCCTGGCGCTCGGCCTCGAAGGCTTCCAGTTCGATGCGCAGGCGGGTGGGCAGGTCCGCTTCGCCGAGGCGGAAGGCCTTGTCGTAGAAGCTCCGGTTTTCCGCCGCCAGTCGGGCCCGGGTTTCTGCCGCCGCCAGCTGCAGGCGGGCCGCGTCGAGCTGGGCCCGGGCGGTCTCGCCTTCCTGGGCCAGGCGCTGCCGTTCCAGGCGCAGCTGGGTTTCGGCCTCGATCAGGTCGGCGTTGGCTTCGGCGATGCGGGCCTGGTTGCGCGGGGTCGAAGAGAAGGGCAGGCGCAGGGCCAGGGCCCAGGTCTGGTCCGTCATCTCGCCGGCGGCGCTGCGGTCGCGGCGGGTGGAAATGGCTATTTCCGGATTGGCCCGGGTCTGGCGGGAGGCCAGTTCCAGGGCCCGGCGGGAAACGGCGCTGCGCTGGGCCAGGTCCTGCAGCAGGGGGTGGCCGATAGCTGTAGCGGCGCCTTCGGCGTCGGCGCCATCCTCATCCGCGAGGGCCGCGGGCTGGGCGTTGGCGGCCGGTTCGGGTTCGGTCTGGGGTGGGCCGTCGGCCGGCTTGGGGGGCTGGCCGGTGAGGCTTTGCAGGCGGCGGGCGGCGGCCAGGGCGGCCACCCGGCTCTCGGCCAGGGCCGCCTGGGCCGCGGCCTGGGCGCCCTGGGCCTGGTTGAGGTCGGCCCGGGAAAGGTCGCCGGCCTTCATCCGCCGTTCCACATCGGAAGCGAGACGGGCGGCGTTGTCGGCCCGGGCCTGGGCCACCTGCTGGTCCTGGCCGGCCTGCTGCCAGGCCCACCAGGCGCTGCGCAGTTCGGCGGCCAGTTGCAGGCGGGCGGCCAGGGTGCGGGCGTCCAGGGCTTCCTTGCGGGCATCGGCCAGGGCCCGGGTGCCGTCCTTCTCTCCGGGCAGCCAGAGGGGCAGGGCAATGCCCGTTTCCACTTCCCGGGCGCCCCGGTCCCGGTTGTAGCGGTCGGTGCGGGTGGACAGGTCCAGGCTCGGCGGCTGGGCCAAAAGGGAGTCGGCGGCTTCCTGCTGGGCCCGGGCGGCGTCCTGCCGTTGGGGCAGGGCGGCAGCCAGGGGCTGGCGCTCCCAGGCGGCGGCAAAGGCCCGGGCCAGGGGCGAGGCGGGCAGGGGTGCCGTTGCCGGGGCGACGGCAGGCTCCGCGGCCCGGGCAGGGGATAGGAATCCCAGGCCGAGGCCCAGGCTCAGGGCGAGCAGGCCCGGCAGCAGGCGGGCGCGATGGCGGACGGGGTGCCCCGGATGGGGGGCGGTTGCGGTCTTCCGCATGGTTTTCTCCGGTGAGACAGGGAAAAACCGGCGGTACTCCGCGGTGAGGTCACGGGCGCAGGCGGCGCGGCGCCTTTCAGGGCGTCGGCAGCACGGGCTGGCTCAACGGGAATTTCCGCCGGACTTCAGGCGGAGAAGGAGCGGGGGGGACGTTCTAGGCCCAGGGGAATGGGCGAGAGATAGCGGGCGGCGATGGCCGGGGGGCGCACGTCCTTGCCGGCAGCGGCCGGCAGGGTGGTGTCGGCGGTGAGACCGATGAGGTGGCCGAAAACGTGGCCGGCGCAGCAGTGGTGATGGCCCGGCTGGCCCTGGCCGTCGTCGCCGGCGGCGTGGTGCTGGGGGGCGCAGTCCTGGTCGTGGTGGGTGCGCTGCAGACTGTCGTGGGCGCCCTGGTCGCCGTGGTGGTGCTCGGCCACGGCGGCATGGTCGTGGGGCGCGGCCGCACTCACCATTTCCCAGCCGAAGGTCGGCGTCAGGAAACCGGCCAGCATCACGGCCAGGAGGCCGCGGGCGATGGCAGTGGTGAGGAGGGCGGTGAGTCGCATGGGTCGCATTCTAGGCGCCGGAAGCGGTTTTGACCATGGAGATGGATCAAAAACGGGATCAAAAACGGCGGATGTCCCCCGGGGGCATCCGCCTGGCGCCGCTTCGGATCAGCGGTAGTTGGCCCGGTCGAAGAGGATCTGGGCCTTGGCCCGGTACATGGCCAGGGAACCCACGGGCAGTGCGTCGGCCTTGAACTTGCCGAGACTTTCCAGAGCCGGGTTGCCGACCTTGACGCTGGCCACCACCGGCCATTCGTTGTTGCCGTCGGCGAAGTAGCGCTGGGCTTCGTCGGAGGCCAGGTACTCGAGAAACTTCACGGCGGCGGCCTTGTGCGGTGCGTTCTTCAGCATGCCGGCGCCGGAGACGTTGATGTGGGTGCCGCTGGTCTTCTGGTTGGGCCAGACGACGCCGACCTTTTCCATGACCTTCTTGTCCTCGGCCTTGTCGGAGCGCAGCAGGCGGGCCACGTAGTAGGTGTTGGAGACGGTGACGCCGCATTCGCCGGCGGCCACGGCCTTGATCTGGTCGGTGTCGCCGCCCTTGGGGGCGCGGGCGAAGTTGGCCACCACGCCCTTGGCCCAGGCTTCGGCCTTGGCCTCGCCCTGGTTGGCGATGATGGAGGCCATCAGGGACAGGTTGTAGGGGTGGGAGCCGGAGCGGGTGCACACCTGGCCCTTGAGCTTGGGGTTGGCCAGGTCATCGTAGTTCTGCACATCCTCGGCCTTCACCGCGCTCTTGTTATAGACGATGACCCGGGCCCGGGTGGAGAAGGAGAACCAGTCGTCGGTGCGCAGATTGGCCGGGATGCGGGATTCCAGGACCTTGGACTTGACCGGGGCGAACAGGCCCAGTTCGTGGGCCAGGGCCAGGCGGGAGGCGTCCACCGTCAGCAGCACGTCGGCGGGGCTGTTGGCACCTTCGTTCTTGATGCGCTCCAGCAGTTCCTCTTCCTTGCCTTCGATGCGGTTGATCTTGATGCCGGTCTGCTTGCTGAAATTCTCGTAGAGCTTTTCGTCGGTCTGGTAATGGCGGGCGGAATAGAGGTTCAGCACGTTTTCCTCGGCGGCCTGCAGATTGAGGGACAGGGCTGCGGCCAGGGCGCCGGCGAGAAGGGGGAGACGCAGGGTCATGGAGAACTCCAGCACGGGTTGGTCAGGTAAGTGTCAGATTCTAGTCAGGCTTGAGTCTTGTGTAAATGAGAATGTTTCTTGTGCCGTGACCGATGACCGCGACAGCGGTTGCCGGGGCGCGGGCAACAAAAAAGCCGGCATCGGCCGGCTTTGTCGGAGAGGTGGTGGGGCTGCGTTACTGCTGTTCGGTGACGCGGCGGGCGCCGTTGTAGCGGGCCACCCAGTAGCTCTGGCGCATGTCCTCGACCCGCACTTCGCCGCCGGGGCGGGGGGAATGGACGAACTGGTTGTTGCCGAGGTAGATGCCGACGTGGGAGAAGGCGCGGCGCATGGTGTTGAAGAACACCAGGTCGCCCGGCTTGAGGTCGTTGCTGGCGACCTGCTCGCCCACCTGGCTCATTTCCTTGGCGGTGCGGGGCAGGTTGAGGCCCAGGGAGTCCTGGAAGACGTAACGCACGAAGCCGCTGCAGTCCAGGCCGGAATCCGGCGTGTTGCCGCCGCGAACGTAACGCACGCCAACGAACTCCAGGCCCTTGATGATCAGGTCCTGGACGCCGCTGGTGTAGCGTTTGAAAAAGGTGGGTTCCTCCCCGCGGGGCTCCATCCTGAATTCATCCGCCGTGGCGGTGCCGGTGTTGGCCAGAACCCCGATGAACAGGGCCAGGAGGGAAGCTGCGAGCTGTTTTTTATTCAGCATGGGGCCGGACTTTATTGGAAAATCAGCCAGTTGTAAACCTAAGGTCATATACGTACAAAGCTTCTGTCACATTCGGTGGCCGGGGGTAAAGCCGCTTTTACACCGGCCCCGCCGCCGGGGCGCGGCGCCGTGGTTATAATCCCGGGACCCCGGTGGGCTGCGCAGGCCTTGCCTGGCGGTGCCGCCCCTGCGCCCGCGCCGTCCCCTGCTTGCCCCGGACCCCATGAGCCAACAGGAAAGATCATGACCGAAGCACCCCATCCCAGAATCTTGATCGTGGACGATTCCCGCATGGTGCGGGCTTCCATCATCAAGCACCTGAAAGGGCACTACGAGATCCGGGAGGAGGGCGACGGGGAGGCCGCCTGGCAGACTCTGGTGCTGGACCACGACATCCAGGCCGTCATTTCCGACCTGTCCATGCCGGTGATGGACGGCTTCGACCTGCTGGCCCGCATCCGGGATTCCAAGGTCAGCCGCCTGCGCCAGCTGCCGGTGATCATGATCTCCGGCGAGGAGGACGAGGAGTCCCGGGACAAGGCCCTGGCCCTGGGGGCCAACGATTTCATCACCAAGGGCATCGGCACCGCCGAGCTGCTGGCCCGGGTCGATTCCCTGGTGCGCCTGGGCCAGGCGGAGCAGGCCCTGCACAGCCACCAGGACCAGCAGCTGCGCCATCCCCACAGCGGCCTGTTCACCCGGGCCTATCTGGAAGCCCAGGCCGAACAGGCCCTCTCCCTGGCCGGGCGGCAGCAGGCCCCGGCCAGCGTGCTGGTGCTGGGCTTCGATTCCCTGGAACGCTATACCGCCCAATACGGCGGCGCCCTGGTGGACAAGCTGCAGGAACGCTTTGCCAAGCTCCTGGCCGGCAACATCCGCAAGGAAGACAGCCTGGGCCACTATTCCGACACCACCTTCGCCATCGTCTCCCCCGGCACCCCGGGGGCGGCCAGCGAGGCCTTCGCCAACCGCCTGCGCCATGCGGTGGAAACTTCCAACATCGCCGTGCACGGCCAGCGCCTGCCCCTCACCATCAGCATCGGCATCGCCAGCTTCCCCCTGGACGGGGCGCCCAGCGCCACCAGCCTGCTGGCCATGGCCGAGGCGCGGCGGGCGGCGGCTGCTGCTGCCGGCGGCAACCGGGCCGTGGCGCCGGCGCCTGCCGTTGAACCGGCGGCGGTGCGCGGCGGGGCGGCGGTCAGCGTCGACCAGGCCCTGGCCATGCTGGCCGCCGGGCAGGACGAGGAATTGCGGCCCCAGGCGGCGGCTTTGGCCAAGGCCTTGATGCCCCTCCTTAGCTTTCTTAATTATGAATTACAATACGGGCCTTCCGCAGACGTACCGGAGTCCAAATTCCAGGCGTCGGGGGAACCCCAGGGCAACCGCAATCCGGGTGGGGATGCGCCCTAGGTGAAAATAGAACAGGACGAGATCAGCCTCGAATCCACCCCATAAAAAATAATCAGCAAACCAAAGTAGTGCAGGACGCAAACGCTAGAGGGAGTTTTATGACCAGTTACAAAGAGTTTCATCGTCGTTCCATCGAACAACCGGATGCCTTCTGGAGCGAGCAGGCCCAACTGATCGACTGGCACAAGCCTTTCGACCAGGTCTGCGATTACTCCCGTCCTCCGTTTGCCAAGTGGTTCGTCGGCGGCCAGACCAACCTGTGCTACAACGCCGTTGATCGCCACGCCAAGACCCGCCCCAACGACAACGCCCTGATTTTCATCTCCACCGAAACCGATGTGGAGAAGGTCTACTCCTTCGCCGAGCTGCAGCGCGAAGTCGAGCGCATGGCCGCCATCTACCAGAGCCTGGGCGTCAAGAAGGGCGACCGCGTCCTGATCTACATGCCCATGATTGCCGAAGCCTGCTTCGCCATCCTGGCCTGTGCCCGTATCGGCGCCATCCACTCCGTGGTCTTCGGCGGCTTCGCCTCCGGCTCCCTGGCTACCCGCATCGACGATGCCAAGCCGGTGCTGATCGTCTCCTCCGACGCCGGCATGCGCGGCGGCAAGGCCGTGCCCTACAAGCACCTGCTGGACGACGCCATCAACCAGGCCGAGCACAAGCCCGGCAAGGTGCTGATGGTGGACCGGGGCCTGGACAAGGCCTTCAACAAGGTCGAAGGCCGGGACGTGGATTACGCCGCCCTGCGCGCCCAGTTCATGGACGCCCAGGTGCCCGTGACCTGGGTGGAGTCTTCCGACCCCTCCTACATCCTGTACACCTCCGGCACCACCGGCAAGCCCAAGGGCGTGCAGCGTGACACCGGCGGCTACGCCGTGGCCCTGGCTTCCTCCATCAAGCACATCTACTGCGGCAAGCCCGGCGAGACCTTCTTCTCCACTTCCGACATCGGCTGGGTGGTGGGTCACTCCTACATCATCTACGGCCCCCTGATCGGCGGCATGGCCACCATCATGTACGAAGGCACCCCGATCCGTCCGGATGCCGGCATCTGGTGGCAGATCGTCGAGAAGTACAAGGTCAATGTGATGTTCTCCGCCCCCACCGCTGCCCGGGTGCTGAAGAAGCACGACCCCGCCTTCCTGCACAAGTACGACCTCTCCAGCCTGAAGCACCTGTTCCTGGCCGGCGAGCCCCTGGACCAGCCGACCCACGAATGGATCATGGGCGAGCTGAAGCTGCCGGTGATCGACAACTACTGGCAGACCGAAACCGGCTGGCCCATGCTGTCCACCGTGCGCGGCGTCGAAGACACCAAGATCAAGTACGGCACCCCGTCCTTCCCTGTCTATGGCTACGACGTGCGCATCTTCCGCGAAGACGGTTCCGAGTGCGACGCCAACGAGAAGGGCATCCTGGGTGTGGTGCCGCCCCTGCCGCCCGGCTGCCTGACCACCGTGTGGGGCGACGACGAGCGTTTCGTGAACACCTACTTCAGCCTGTTCAAGGAACCGCTGGTTTACTCCTCCTACGACTGGGCCATCAAGGATGACGAGGGTTACCACTTCATCCTGGGCCGTACCGACGACGTCATCAACGTCGCCGGCCACCGCCTCGGCACCCGGGAAATCGAGGAAGCCGTGCAGGGTCACCCCGCCGTGGCCGAAGTGGCCGTGGTCGGTGTGAACGACGCCCTCAAGGGCCAGCTGCCGGTAGCCTTCGCCGTGGTCAAGGACGCCTCCAAGATCGCCACTCCCGAACTGGTGGCGGCCCTGGAAAAGGAAGTGATGAAGCGGGTGGACGAGACCCTGGGCGCCATCGCCCGTCCCGGCCGCGTGTACTTCATCTCCGGCCTGCCCAAGACCCGTTCCGGCAAGCTGCTGCGCCGTTCCATCCAGGCCCTGGCCGAAGGCCGGGATCCGGGCGACCTCACCACCATCGAGGACCCCACCGCCCTGGAGCAGATCAAGGCCGCCCTCAGCGCCTGATCCCGCCGGCCTCCGGCAAAAAGCCCGCTGCATCGCTGCAGCGGGCTTTTTTTTGGACATTCGCCGCCGGCATCAGGCCGACGTCAGGCAGGAAGGGCCCAGATGGCCACGTTCCGCAGCGGCCTGCCGGCCGGTTGCGGCAGGGGCTCCCCCTCGGGACGGCAAACGGCTACACTGTCTGCCAAACGTCATAGGCGGCAGGCCGGCGCGGTGCCGGCGGCCCCTTCCTGGGGAGGAAAACAAGCGATGTCCACGTCCTGGCTCGCCACCAATCTGGTGGCTACCTTTCTGTTGCCGCCGGGCAACGGTCTGGGGCTCCTGCTGCTGGCCTTCCTCTTCCGACAGCGACGCCCCCAGCTGGCCATGAGCCTGGGACTGACGGGGGGATTGCTGCTGCTGGTGCTGTCCCTGCCGGTGGTGGGCCGTGCCCTGGTGCAGCGCCTGGAGGCGCCGCCGGTGGTGCCGGAGCAGGTGCTGGAAAAGGCCAAGGGTGCCGGCGCCATTGTCGTCCTCGGCGGCGGCCGCTACCGGGAAGCGCCGGAATACGGCGGCGACACGGTGGGCAACGAGACCCTGGTCCGCCTGCGCTACGCCGGGCAGCTGCAGCGCCAGACCGGCCTGCCGCTGCTGGTCACCGGCGGTACGCCGGACGGCGGCGAGGTGAGCGAGGCCGAGGCCATGGCCCGGGTGCTGCGGGACGAATTCAAGGTGCCGGTGCGCTGGGTCGAAGGCGAGTCGGACAACACCCGGGAGAATGCCCTGAAGACGGCGGCTCTGCTCAAGGAGGCCGGCGTGTCCCGGGTCCTGCTGGTCAGCCACGCCTGGCACCTGCCCCGGGCGGCCCTGGCCTTCAGCCGGGCGGGCCTGGACGTGGTGCCCATGCCGACCCTGTTCCAGCGCGGCGTGCCCACGGCCCTGGACTACCTGCCCCAAGCCGACGGCCTGCGCGCCTCCCGCACCGCCCTGCACGAATGGCTGGGGCGTTTCTGGTACTGGCTGCGGGGCTGAGCCGGCCGCTTGTCAGGCGGCCCGGGGCAGCCGGGCCGCAGCCGGCGCGCCCAGCACCTGGGCGAGAAAATCCAGCGCCTCGCCGCTGACCCGGCGCCGTTCGTTGTCCAGGGTGATGATGTGGTAGCTGTCGTCCAGCACCACCTTGCGCCGGCGCTCGGCACTGATGCGGCGGTATACCTGCTCCGGGCTGCGCAGGCTGGCCACGTCGTCTTCCCGGGAGTGGATCACCAGGGTGGGGCTGACCACCTGGGGCAATTCCTTCTTGATGCTGCCGATCAGGCGCTGGGCCTGGTAGATGCCGTTGAGGGGCAGCTCCGAGGCGCCGGCGGCGGAGACTTCCCTTTCCCGCATGTCCCGTTCCACCCGGGCCCGCACCCGGGGATTTTTCAGGCCGAAGGGGGCCCGTTCCCGATAGGTGTAGATGTGGCGCAGGGGCGTGTAGTAGCCCAGGGGCAGGAGGAAGCTGTACCAGGGGATGCCCCAGCCGTCGTAGTAAAGGGTGGTGGCCAGGGCCAGCACCGCCGCCACCTGCAGGCCCCGCTGGGCCGCCAGGTGCAGGGCCAGGTCGGCGCCGATGCACAGGCCGCCGACGACGACGCGGCGATGCTGCTGCCGCAGTTCGTCGAAGACCGTTTCCACCTGGGCGTACCAGTCCTCCCAGGGGCTGCGGGCGAAGCGGCGGTCCAGCACGTCTTCGGCGCACACCGTATAGCCCTGCAAATGGGGAATGGCGACGCGGTAGCCGGCTTTTTCCAGCTCCTTGCCGAGGGGGGACATTTCGTTGGGGGTGCTGTAGAGGCCGTGCAGCAGCAGGACGGCGGTGTCGTCGCCGGGGGGAAGCGGGTGGGGCAAGTCACTCTCCTAGCCGTTGATCGGCTTATGGCGCGCCATGCTAGTCCCCGGGACTGACCCACCTCTGACCCTCCGCTGACCGGGGGCTGACCCTGCCGCCGGCGCCGTTCCAGGCGTCAGCCGCGTTGCCGCTACGGCTCCTTGCGGCGCCGATCGCTGGCGCTATGACCGTCGCGCGCCCACCGGCGCACCCTTCGCTTCAGCTCTCGCTGCCGCTCACCGCCTGCCAGTAGGCCCGGTGCCGGGCGACGCTCTCCGACCGTTCGACCACCGCCTCGACCAGCCAGGGGCCGCCCGTGGCAACGGCCTCGGCGATGGCTGCCTGGAACTCGGCGCGGGATGCGGCCCGGCGGTAAGGCACCCCGTAGGCCGCCGCCCCATGGGCCAGGACGAGGGGCACCGGGGTCAGCCAGCCCGTCTCGTATTCGGGCAGGGCCCGGGCCGGCAGATATTCGAAAATGCCGCCGCCGCCGTTGTTCACCACCACCAGCAGGCAATCCAGTTCCCGGGCCGCGGCCAGGGCATTGAGGTCGTGGTGGGCGGCCAGGTCGCCGAGGAGGGCGGCGCTGTAGCGGCCTTCGGCGCTGCCTGCCGCCGCCAGGCCCAGGGCCGTGGACAGCTGGCCGTCGATGCCGCTGCAGCCCCGGTTGCCGTGCTCCTCCAGGGGCTTGGCGGAGAGGCCGGAAAAGGAATCGCCGTCCCGCACCGCCATGGAATTGCCCCAGAAGAGGCGGCTCTCCGCCGGCAGGGCCGCCAGCAGGTCGGCCACCACGGCCCCTTCCCACAGATCGTCGCCGGCCGCGTCGAGGGCGGCCCGGGCCAGGTCCCCGGCCCGCTGCTCGGCGGCGCGCCAGGCCTGCATCCAGGCCGGCGGTGCCTTGGCCGCCACTGCCTGGGCCAGGGCCGCCAGGGTGGCGGCGGTGTCGCCCCGCAGCAGCAGGGTGGTGCCCCGTTCCGGGTCGGGCCAGCGGCCTTCGCCCTCCAGCAACAGCAGTTCGGCGCCCTGGTCCAGGCACTGGCTGAGCCAGGTCTGCAGGGAGCGGCTCACCTGGGCGTCGCCGCAGCGCAGGATCCAGGCCGGGGCCTGGGCGGCGGCAAAGGCGGCATCCCGCACCAGGGCTTCACCGTGGGCGAGGAAATGATGGCTGTTGGGGCGGCTGTCGGCCTCAAGCCCGGCGGCGCCGTGGCGCAGGCCGGAAAGGGGCTCGGCCAGCACCGGGCAATCCAGGGCCAGGGCCAGGGCGGCCACGGCCCGGGCGTAGTCGGGGCCGGCGCTGCCCGGCGGCAGGGCGCCGGCCAGGATCAGCCCCGGGCGCCCGGAGAGACGGGCCGCGGCCTGGGCCACGGCGTGGGGCGCCGGCAGCACCAGGGGCGGCGGCGCCTCCGGCGGATGGACCGGGCCCAGGTCCGGGCTGGCCGCCAGCTTGGCGGCGGGCGGCAGCAGGGGCTCGCGGAAAGGCAGATTGACATGCACCGGCCCCGGGCAGGGCCAGCGGCATTCGGCCAGGAGCCGGGCCGCCAGGGTGTGCACCTGGCGCGGCAGGAAACCTTCCTCCGGCGTCGCCAGGGCGTGGGCGGCGCGCACGAAGCCGGTGAACAGGCCGGCCTGTGCCACCGTCTGGTTGGCACCCCAGCCGTGCAGTTCCGCCGGCCGGTCGGTGGAGAGCAGCAGCAGCGGCACCCGGCCGGCGTCGGCCTCGATCACGGCGGGCAGCCAGTGGGCCGGGGCGGAGCCGGAGGTGCACACCAGGGCCACCGGCAGTTCCGTGGCCTTGGCCAGGCCCAGGGCGAAGAAGGCGGCGGAGCGCTCGTCCACCAGCACGTGGCAGCGCACGCCCGCCTGCCGCAGGAAGGCCAGGGTCAGGGGGGTGGAGCGGGCGCCGGGGGAAATGACGACATGGGCCAGCCCGGCGCCGGCCAGGGCGGCGGCGAAGTGGCGGGACCAGAGATAGTTGGTGGTGCCGGTGGATGTCATTGAGGGGGGCTGTTTTTAGCTGGCTTTAAGCGGATGTGGATATGTACGCTGGTTGCGTTGTCCGTTACCGGAACTTCCTTGATTTCCAGGTATTTCTGTTTTCTCACCAGTTCCCCAAGCTTCTGATATCCATAATTTCTAGGATCAAACGAGGGGCTGTTTTTCAGCAACATTGAACCGACCGCTGCCAGGGAGGCCCAGCCGCTGTCCCGTGCTGTTGCCGTTACTGCGGTACGAATCATCGGTTCAAGTTGTTCAGGCAGTTTTTCTCCGGGAGGCTTCTGGTCTACCTGGGGTTTGAGGATTTCTGTGTAAATGAACTTGTCGCATGCCGCGACAAAGGGCTGGGGCGTTTTCTGTTCTCCGAAGCCGTAAACCACCAGTCCATCTTCTCGAATGCGAGTGGCTAGACGGGTAAAGTCGCTATCGGATGAAACAAGACAAAAGCCATCAAGATTGCCCGAGTGAAGGAGATCCATCGCATCGATTATCAGGGACGAGTCGGTCGAATTTTTCCCATTCGTATAGCTGAATTGCTGGATTGGTTGAATTGCCAGCTTATGCAGAACTTCCTTCCAGCTTTTCAGGTTAGTGGTTGTCCAGTCACCGTATGCACGCTTGATGCTAGCAACTCCGTAGCGGGAAATTTCTGCTAGCAGTTCATTAATCAACGATGCAGAGGAGTTGTCCGCATCGATTAGGACTGCCAGTTTGTCGTTGGTTTGCGAGGCCATGATGGGGATTGTTAAGAGTCAATGAATCCCAGAGTTTCACATGTCATTGACAATGCATCCAGCATGGTGGCGAGCTTGGCCTCGGTTTCGGCCAGTTCCTGTTCCGCGGCGGAGCCGGCGACGATGCCGGCGCCGGCCTGGAGTTCGGCCCGGTTGCCGCGCAGGTCGGCGCAGCGCAGGGGCACGGCCAGGGTGCCGTTGCCGGCGGCGTCGATCCAGCCCAGGCCGCCGCTGTACCACAGGGGCCGCTCCTCGCCGTGGGCCTGCAGCCATTCCCGGGCCGGGGCCGCCGGCCAGCCGCCGACGGCGGGGGTGGGATGGAGCCTGGCGGCCAGGTCGAAAAGGCCGACTCCGGGCGCCGGACGGCCGTGGAAGGGGGTGCGCAGATGGCTGAGCCCGGCGTGGCGTCTGCCGCCGGGCAGTTGCAGCACTTCCGCCGGGGCGGCCTGCAGTTCGGCGCAGAGGGGGGCCAGGGTATGGCGGATGGCCTCGGCCACCCAGCCGTGTTCCCGCTGGTTCTTGTCCGAGGTCAGGGGGGCGTCGGCCCGGCCCCAGCCGGTGCCGGCCAGGGCTTCGGTGTGCAGCTGGCCGTCCTGCAGGGCAAGGAGCCGCTCCGGCGTGGCGCCGAGGAAGGTGCCGGCCCGGTGGCCGACGGCGAAGACGCTGCTGTCGGCCTGCTGGGTTGCCAGGGCGGCGAAGACGGCGGCCGGCTCCAGGGCGCTGTCGGCCTCGAAGGCGACGCGGCGGGAGAGCACCACCTTGTCCAGCTCGCCCCGGGTGATGGCAGCCAGGGCGGCCCGGGTGCGGGCGACGAAGGCCTGCTCAGGCAGGGGTGCCGGTGGCCGTTGCAGGTGGAGCGCGGCCAGCGGCGCGGGTTGGGACAGCAGGGTCCGTTCCAGCGTTTGCCACAGGGCCTCCCAGCCGGCCATGGCCTGGGCGGCGCCATGGGCGGGGCAGGTGAGGACCAGGGTCTGGCGACCGGCCCGGCGCCTCAGCAGCAGGGCGGGCACCCGCAGGCGGGCGTTCGGCAGGGGGCTGTCGCCGCTGGCGTCGTAGAAGGCAAAGCCCAGGTGGGCCAGGGGCGCCTGGAGGTCGCCGCTGCCATCACTGCCTTGCGACATGGCGGCAATCTGCCAGCGGGCCGCCAGGCCCTGCCAGGCGCCGTTGAGGGCGGTGAAGCGGCCCGGCCCGGCGCTTTCCACGGTGCAGGCGGCGCCCAGGGCCAGCCAGGCGTCGTCCGGCCGCTGCCAGGCCAGGCTGTCGGGGGCTGCGATGTAAGGCAGGGGGCCGGCCATGGGCAACGGGGGCGCCGGCAGGCACAGGCTGAGGAGGTCCGTGGGACGGGCCCGGGCGGCCAGGGCCGCCAGTTCCCCGGCCAGGCCGGGATAGCGCTGGCTGAGGCTGGCGCTGTCGGCGGCGGGGTGGGCCTGGGGGCGGCTCATGGCGCTTCCCCTGGGGCCAGCAGCCCGTCCTGGGCTAGTTGTTGGGCCAGCTGCCGCAGGGCCGGACGTTGCAGCTTGCCCATGGGATTGCGCGGCAGGGTGGCGACCCGCTGGATCAGCCGGGGCCGGCGCGGCGAGGGCAGGCGTTCGGCGCACCAGCGGTGCAGGCCGGCGTCGTCCATGGCGGCGGAGTCGCCCACCACCAGGGCCAGCAGCCGGTCGCCCCACACCGGGTCGGGCAGGGCCGTCACCGCCGCGTCGCGCACGCCGGGGCAGGCCAGCAACACCGCTTCCACCTCGGCCGGATGCACATTGACGCCGCCGCTGACCAGCATGTCGTCGGCCCGGCCCAAGAGGGTCAGGCTGCCATCCTCCTCCAGGCGGGCCAGGTCGCCGCTGAGCAGGGCGCCGTCCGTCAGGCCCCGGCCCGGCTCCAGCTCTGGATTGAGATAGCCCCACATCACCTGGGGCCCGGCTAGGCGCAGCCGTCCTTGCGGCCCCAACTCGACACGGCAGCCGGCCAGGGGCGCGCCGACCCGGCCCTCCTGCCAGACATCGGGGGGCGGCCGCACCCAGGTCGCCACCTGGGCGGCGCATTCGGAAAGACCGTAGCTGACGCAGAGGGGCCAGCCGGCAGCCGTGGCGCGGCGGAAGAGGGGGGCGGAAAGGGCGGCACCGCCCACCAGCACATAGCGCAGCGGGCCCGGAGGGACGCCGGCCTCCAGCAGCCGGTCGAGCATGGCCGGCACCAGGGACAGGTGGGTGATGTTCCCTGCGGCCAGGGCCGCCGCCACCGCTTCCACCGTGAAGCGGTCCAGTACCCGGGCCGTGGCGCCGCTGCGGGCGCAACGGGCAAGGATGGAGACGCCGCCGATGTGGTGCAGGGGCAGGCAGTCCAGCCAGGTGTCGCCCGGGCTCAGGGGCAGGCGCTCGGCCGAGGCATCCGCTGCCGCCGCCAGGTTGGCGTGGGTCAGCACCACGCCCTTGGGTTCGCCCTCGCTGCCGCTGGTGGCGATGACCAGGGCCGGCTGGGCTGCCACGGGCAGCGGTGGCAAGGGATCGGCAGCCGTTGCCGCAATCGCTGCGGCCGACGGCAGAGCCTCCAGCAGACGGCCCCGGGGGCCAGCCAGGGCCAGCAGGGCGGCGCGTCGTTCCGGCGAAGTGGCCGGGTCCAGGGGAAAGAGGGCGATGCCGGCCCGGGCGCAGGCGAAAAACAGCCGGGCCAGGTCCGGGGCGGGCAGGGGAGCGAGGAGGATCGTGCCGGGAGCAGCGCCCCAGGCAAGGAGCGCAGCGGCCAATGCCCCGCAATCAGCCACCAGCGCCCCACGCCGCCAGGCACCGTCGGAGGTGACCAGCTGGAGCGGATCTTCGGACAGGGGAGCGAGCCAGTCCAGGGGCTCGTGGGGATCAATGAAAGGCGCGGGGTTCATCAGCGCCTGATTATACGCAGGGCCGGCGGGGGGCTACACGATGTGGGTCAAATCTGGGATGGCTGAGGTGAAACAGGCCTGGTGAAGGGGGCAGGTCCCGAGGAACCCGGGGTTGTCAGCAAGTGGGTTCAGCAAGCTCAATAGGGTGTGCCATCTTTGTGGACGAACTGCCATTTGCCATCGTCACCGAGAGCAGCCCGCAAGTCGTCATCGGGGTAAGTGACGAAATCCCCTGCTGAACGGTCGCCGATTTCGAGATAGAGAACATCTTTGTTGCTTCGATTGACGAGTTGATGGGCATTCCCACTCCCGGCTTTCATTCCCGCGCACATGCCTGGGGCAAGCGTTGTTTCGCCTTGATCGGTGATGAGTACCGGGCAACCTTCCAGAACATAGACGAATTCATCTTGTTTGGAATGCGCATGGCGAAGGGCGGAGCCACCACCCGGTGTAAGGCGAGTGAGATTGACGCCGAAATTGGACAAGCCAAACAAATCGCCAAGCGGTCGTTTTTCCCTGCCCGCCATACGGGAGGCAAAGGGCTCCGGATAATTCGAAGGTTTGGCGCGAGGCGGTGCGTCCAGGGCGACGATGGCGACAGGTATTTCTGGATTGGTCATGGCGAACCCAAGGAGGAATGAACACTAACGCGGGGCTAAACGGCGTACCGCTTGCGGGGCGATTTTGATGGGTGATCAGGCGACGACGACATCGCGAATATGTTTCCCTAACCGTTGATAAAAGGCTATTTCGATAAATAAAACGTATCCTAAGCCGAAGCCATTTGATTCATCCGTAAGCTGGAGGGCGATAAGTAAAACAACGAATAATGGTAATGCGAATGCTATGAGTCGGATACCAACGACCCAGCCGAGAGAGATGTAACGCTGAAGAAAATAGGCGCCTTTATCACCACCATTCAATCGATATACATAAAGTGTTCCCAAAAGAACCAAAACAGCACTGCACAGAACGTTGGCGTAGTCCCAAAAGTTCATGGTCGACGTAGGAATGAGAAACAGAAGCTCGCCGCAGACAAGGTAGAAAAGGAGATACGGCAATACTTGTCTGTCACTTAGCGGAGCAGACTTCCAATCCGATTTGAGTTTTTCAATTTGCCAAAAGTACATCGGAATTTCTCCTGAGATATTGCGTTGGATTTAAAAGGTGTTGTGTAGCGTCCGGATGCCAATTGACTGAGATGCTAGGTGTGATGTCTCGATAGGTTGTTCGTTCCCAACTAGCCGGCACTCGTTCAAGGGGGAAAGTTCATCAGTCTGTACTTCGGGGTGTACAGTTCGGAGTAGTCAAAGACAACGTCGGTAGCACCTGAGGTGGATAGGGGTAGCCGCAGTCGGTGGAGTGCGGGGGGTAGTGATTGAGCCTAGCGGCTCCTGATCTCGATGCGGCCGTTGCGGATGGCGTCGATGAACCGGTCCGCATTGGCGTCGCCCGGGCGGCGGCGCTTGTAGTCTTCCAGGTACTTGAGGGCGCCGTCCTGGTCCTTGAGGCTGAGGTGAGCCATACCCAGGGTGAAGGCGGCATCCGCGATGCCGGCGGCCAGGGCCTTTTCCAGGTAGGGAAGGGCTTCCCGGGGTTTGCCGGCGCCGGCCAGGAAAGTCCCGTACAGGTAGTTGCCCCGAGAGTGGTTCGGCTCCAGCTGCAGCAGGCGCTGGAACAGGGTGTTGGCCTTGTCGGCGGCGCCGGGAATCTCCAGGTTGTGGCCCATGCCGTTCAGGTGGGCGGCGCGGAGCAGCAGGTCGGGATTGGGGTTGGGCACATTGACCAGGGTGTCGAGCATGCCGGAAATGACCTTGACGTCCTGGGTGGCCCGTTGCCGGTCCTGGGGCGTGTCGAACTGGGGCGGGTAGTTTTTGGCGTGGGCGGCCAGGTCGTTCAGCATCTGGTCCAGATAGGCGCCGTCGAAGCCGTATTTCTTGCCCGAGGGGGTTTCCGTCACCGTCAGCAGGCGTTTGGGATCGTAGGTTCCGTATTCCCGGGCATGGGCGGCGGTGCCCAGGAGCAGGGCGAGGGCGGCAAGGGCGATCAGGTGCAGATGGCGCATGGATGGTGGCTCCTGGGGACTCCGGGTCGGTCCCGGAGGATGGCAGGAATGCAGCATATTTGCCATTGGCATGAATGTCGAGGGCCGGGACACAACTGCCGGCGCTCGCCGCGGCGGGCGGGCGCCTCAGGCCGGCGTGGCGAAGGGCTGGAAACCGAGGCCGGGGCCGGCGGGGAGAGTGAGGTAGCCGGCGGCGACGGGGGGCGGGGCGCCCAGGTCCGTCGCCAGCCATTCGGCGGTGGCCAGGCCGTGGGCCAGATCGCCGCCGAGGGCGGCGGCCAGATGGGCGGCGGCGAGGAGGCCGCAGGCGGATTCCAGGCTGCTGGTGACGACGCAGTCGCCGCCGGCGGCGGCGAAGCGCTGGGCCAGGGCGACGGCGGGGAGGAAGCCGCCGAGGCGGGGCAGTTTGAGGATGAGGCGGCGCACGGTGCCGTCGAAGAGGGCGGCCTGGGGCAGATCCGCCAGGGATTCGTCCAGGGCCAGGGGGAAGGTGGCCCGGGCCTGCAGGGCGGCCCAGGCCGGGGCGCTGGGCTGGGCCAGGGGTTCTTCCAGGGCGTCGATGGGCAGGCCGGCCAGGGCGTCGAGCCAGGATCGGGCATCGCCTTCCTGCCAGGCCCGGTTGGCGTCCAGGCGCAGGGTGCTGCCGGCGGGCAGGCGCTGGCACAGGTCCTGGACCAGGGGTATCTCCTGGGAGGCAGGCGCCAGGCCGATCTTCAGCTTGAGTACCTGGAAACCGGCTTCCAGCGCGGATTCCAGGGAATCTGCCGTATGCGGGCCGAGGCTGCCCAGGCTGGCGTTGACCCGCACGCGCTGGCGGCAGTCGCAGCCCCGGATGCTGGCGTTGAGGGAGCGGCCGTTGCGCCGGGCCAGCAGGTCGAGCAGGGCGCTTTCGACCCCGGCCCGGGCGGCGGGGGTGTCGAAGCTGGCGGCGTCGTTGAGGGCTTCCAGGGCGGTGGCTGCCTCCAGCCCCCTGAAGCATTGCTGCCATTGGACCAGGGCGGCGGCTGCGGCGGCGGGGGGTTCCGTACCGATGCCGGGCAGGGGGGCGCAGTCGCCGTAGCCAACGCCGCCGTAGTCGTCTTCCAGGCGCACCAGCCAGCCTTCCCTCTGGTCGAGGCCGCCGGCGGCGCTGCGCCATTGCTGGCGGAAGGGCAGGCGGTAGGGCTCGAAGGTGAAGGTGCGCAGGGTCATGGGCGGAGTGTAGCGGGTTGCTCCGGCCGCCGGGAGGGGCCGGCGGGGCGGATGAGTGCGGATGCGGTGCGCTTAAGGCGGGCTTAAGGATCGGGCCTTAGGCTGCAGGCATCATCCTGTTGTGGAGTGTTCCATGGAAACCGTGACCTACCGCCGCCAGCGGGTGTTCGACCCCCTGCTGCGCCTCTTGCACTGGTTCAACGCCCTGGCCATCGTGCTGCTGTTCGCCACCGAGCTGGGGGCCGAGGCCCTGGAGAAGGGGCCGGTGCGGGAAGCGGTGTGGCACGGCCACGTGCTGCTTGGCTACGGCCTCATCGCCGGCCTGGGGCTGCGTCTGCTGTGGGGCCTGGTGGGGCCGCAACGGGCCCGCTGGAGCGACTTTTTCCACGTCTCCGTGTGGTTGCGCCGCCAGAAGGCCGATGCCGGCGCCTTCGGCCATGACGCCTGGGCCAGCCTGGCCTACCTGGGGCTTTACGCGGTCTTGATCGGCATGGGCGCCACCGGGCTGGTGGCCGCTGCCGGCTACTTCCAGCTGGGGCCCCTGGCCGATGGCGGCATCACCAGGGAACTGGCCCACAGCTTCAAGGAAGTGCATGAACTGGGCGCCAATCTGGTGTGGGCCTTCATCGCCGTGCACATCGGCGCCCTGATCTGGCACGAGCGTCGCGGTGCGCCCATGGCCCAGTCCATGGTCAGCGGCTACCAGTACCGGGTGGCGGACGAGTCGCAGCAGGCGCAATCCGCGGTATGAAAAAAGGGACCTGGAGGTCCCTTTTTTTTTACGGCCGCTTGCGGTATTTGCCGAAGTCCGGCGGGCGGCGTTCGAGCCAGGCGTCGCGCCCTTCCCGGCCTTCCTCGGTCATGTAGAAGAGGCCGGTGGCGTTGCCCGCCAGTTCCTGGATGCCGGCCAGGCCGTCGGTGTCGGCGTTGAAGCCGGATTTCAGCATGCGCAGGGCCATGGGCGAGAGGCGCAGCATTTCCTGGCACCAGGCCACGGTTTCCTCCTCCAGCTTTTCCACCGGCACCACCGTGTTCACCAGGCCCCAGTCCAGGGCCTGGGCGGCGTCGTACTGGCGGCAGAGGAACCAGATTTCCTTGGCCCGCTTCATGCCGATGGTGCGGGCCATGAGGCCGGCGCCGAGACCCGCGTCGAAGCTGCCGACCCGGGGGCCGGTCTGGCCGAAGCGGGCGTTTTCGGCGGCGATGGAAAGATCGCACACCAGGTGCAGCACGTGGCCGCCGCCGATGGCATAGCCGGCCACCATGGCCACCACGGGCTTGGGCAGGCGGCGGATCTGCATCTGCAGGTCGAGCACGTTGAGGTGGGGGGTGCCGCTTTCGTCGTGGTAGCCGCCGTCGTCGCCCCGCACCTTCTGGTCGCCGCCGGCGCAGAAGGCGTCGGGGCCTTCGCCGGTGAGGATGATGGCGCCCACGGCGTTGTCCCGGTGGGCCCGGTGGAAGGCGTCGATGAGCTGCATCACCGTTTCCGGGCGGAAGGCGTTGCGCCGCTCGGGCCGGTTGATGGTGATCTTGGCGATGCCGTCACAGGTTTCGTAACGGATGTCGGAGTAGTCGGCCTGGGCAACCCAGGGCAGGGCGGGTCGGATCATGGCGTCTGGCGCGGGGATGGGGAAAGAAGGCGCCAGTATAACGGCCCGGGCGGCGCGGCGATTTGATCTGGCATCGCCCGGGTGGCAGGCCTTCAGCCCATGAGGAATTCCGGCCCCTGCTGCATGAGCTGGCCGGCCCGGCCCGGTACTTCGCCCCGGGTCACCTGGCAACGGGGCAGCATGTCCCGGTCCAGGGCGTCCACCATCTGGCGGCAGGCCACCAGTTCGTAGCCCTGTTCCTTCCAGCCGGCCAGGAGACGCTCGAACTCGGGCAGCAGCTTCATGCCTTCCAGTTCGGCGTGCAGGGTGAATACGTGGCCGTTGTCAGGTGCGTCGTGGGTCAGGGCCAGCAGGCGGTCGGCATAGGTTTCGGCGGTGATGCCGTCCCGGCCCACCATTTCTTCCGCCGTCGGCAGGGTGGTGGGCAGTTGGGGGCAATTGACCAGCTCGCCCTCGATCACCGGCAGGTAGGGGCCGGTGCCCCGGGTGTCGCTGGCGTAGGCCAGGCCCAGCCGCTGGGTCAGGCGCAGGGCGTGGCGGGTGGTCTGCCAGCCGCTGGCGGCGCCGGCGGCGGGGCGCTGGCCGAGAATGTCCTCGTAGCGCTTGGCGGCCTTGGCCATTTCCACTTCCACCCATTCGTTGTCGGCCTGGGCCAGCTTCTTCTGCCACATCACCCGGTCCCAGCTCTGGATGCCGGTCTCGAAGCCGGCCTCATGCACGGCCCGCAGGATGTGGGCGGCGCGGCGGCCGATCTCGGGGGCGGGAATCCAGGCGCCGTAGAGCAGGCTGGTGAAGCCGTAGCGCTCCAGGCGGGAGAAGGTCTTCTGCCCGGCCGGCGTGGTGCGGGGCGGCACGTAGCCCGTGTTGTCCTTGCCCAGGGAGAAGAAGAAGGTGGCCTGGGCGCCGTGCTTCTGCAGGGCTTCCACCAGGCGGGGCACGCCGACGCGGGCGCCGCGCAGGGTGTCGACATTGATCTTGAGGGCGAGTTTGGGCTGGGACATGGGGCGATTTCGGGTCTGACTGGAGAGGCCGTCGCGGCCGACAATGGGATTGGCGCCGTCTTGCGCAGCGGCCGGGGGGAGATTGTAGTTTCATTCCGGCCGTTTGCGGTGGCCGTGTGGACGGAAATGGGCGGGAACAACGCGGGCAACGCTATCCGCCAATGAAAAAACGCGCTCCGGCGTTGGGTCCGGAGCGCGTTGAAAGTACAGCTGTCCGTCTTGGAGGAGAGGACAGCCTCAATTGTAAGGATATCTACTGACGCCTTTCTGACGGACTTCAGGCGGAGCGGGTGATGACGTACACGCCGAGGACGATGCAGCCGATGCCGAGGAGCTTCTGGGCGCTGAGGGCTTCGCCGAACCAGTGCCAGGCGATGAAGGCATTGATGACGTAGCCGATGGAGAGCATGGGGTAGGCGATGGAGACGGGCACCCGGGAGAGGGCCATGATCCACACCACCAGGCTGACGCCGTAGGCCACCATGCCGGAGAGGATGAAGGGGTTGAAGGCCAGCTTGAGGCCGATGGGCAGGACGTTGTCCAGGTGGAAGTCGAAGTGGCCGACGGCGTTGGTGCCGGCCTTGAGCAGCAGTTGCCCGGCGGCGTTGAGGATGACGCCGGCCAGGATCAGGGAAAAGCTGATGGCGTTCATGCCCCTCAGCCCTGCAGCAGGGCGCAACCGACGCTGCGGCCTTCCGCCACCAGGATGTTGTAGGTGCGGCAGGCGGCCTGGGTGTTCATCACCTCCAGGCCGACGCCGGCCCGCATCAGGCCCTGCAGCAACTGGGGATGGGGAAAGCGCTGCTTGGCGCCGGTGCCGAGGATCATGATTTCCATCTTCAGTTCGGCGAGGAAGTCGAAATCGGCCTGGGTCAGGCTGTCGAAAGTGGCGTCGGTCCAGTCCTGGATCAGGCGCCGGGGCAGCAGCACCAGATTGCCCTGGTGGTTCTTACCGTTGATGGCCACGTAGTCGTCACCGTAGCCGGTGAAGGAATAATGGCCGTCTGTACTGTCTCTGTGGAGCTTCATGGTCGGCTGCGGTGCACAAACGGGGTAAGAAAGGGTAGGATTATAGCCTTTTTACGCGCCCGTCCGGACCGTCCGGCCGCTGGTGCCGACTGCCGGAATTCCCCTGCGCCCATGAAAGACTTTCCCCGCATCAAGCGTCTGCCGCCCTATGTGTTCAACATCACCGGCGAGCTGAAGATGGCTGCCCGCCGTCGGGGCGAGGACATCATCGACATGTCCATGGGCAACCCGGACGGCGCCACGCCGAAACACATCGTGGACAAGATGGTGGATGCCACCCAGCGCGGCGACACCCACGGCTATTCCGTCTCCAAGGGCATTCCCCGGCTGCGCAAGGCCATCTGCGACTGGTACCTGCGCCGCTACAACGTGGAATTCGACCCGGACAGCGAGGCGGTGGTCACCATCGGCTCCAAGGAAGGCCTGGCCCACCTCATGCTGGCCACCCTGGATCGGGGTGACACGGTGCTGGTGCCCAATCCCAGCTACCCCATCCACATCTACGGCGCCATCATCGCCGGGGCCAACACCCGCTCCGTGCGCATGACCGACGATGTGGATTTCTTCGAAGAACTGCAGCGGGCCATCCGGGAATGTACGCCCAAGCCCAAGATGATGATCCTGGGCTTCCCCAGCAATCCCACGGCGCGCTGCGTCGAGCTCGACTTCTTCGAGCGGGTGGTGGCCCTGGCCAAGGAGCACGACATCCTGGTGGTGCATGACCTGGCCTACGCCGACATCGTCTTCGACGGCTACCGGGCCCCCTCCATCATGGAAGTGCCCGGCGC
Source organism: Azospira sp. MPR-E4 (assembly GCF_058809645.1). Lineage (NCBI taxonomy): Bacteria > Pseudomonadati > Pseudomonadota > Betaproteobacteria > Rhodocyclales > Rhodocyclaceae > Azospira > Azospira sp. MPR-E4. The sequence goes on from NZ_JBXAST010000036.1 coordinate 22,361, forward strand.
CCGGGACGTGGCGGTGGAATTCTTCACCATGTCCAAGAGCTACAACATGGCCGGCTGGCGCGTCGGCTACATGGTCGGCAACAAGGAGTTGTGCGCCGCCCTGGCCCGCATCAAGAGCTACCACGACTACGGCACCTTCACGCCGATCCAGGTGGCCTCGGTGATCGCCCTGGACGGCCCCCAGGACTGTGTGGAAGAAGTGCGCCAGACCTACGAACTGCGTCGCAACGTGCTGGCCAAGGGGCTGCACGAGGCGGGCTGGATGGTGGAGGTGCCCAAGGCCTCCATGTACATCTGGGCCAAGATTCCCGAGCCCTACGCCCACCTGGGTTCCCTGGAATTCGCCAAGAAGCTGCTGGCGGAGGCCAAGGTGGCGGTCTCCCCGGGCATCGGCTTCGGCGATTACGGCGACGACCACGTGCGTTTCGCCCTGATCGAGAACGAGGCCCGTACCCGCCAGGCGATCCGCGGCATCAAGGACATGTTCCGCAAGGACGGCCTGCTCAAGTAAGCCGGCCGCCAGACAAAACCGAATTGATCTTCGTCCGGCCCCGCCGGCAACCCCGCAGGAAAACAAAGTGCGACCCATCAAGAAATCCGCCAAGCTCGACAACGTCTGCTACGACATCCGCGGCCCCGTGCTGGAAAAGGCCAAGCAGATGGAAGAGGACGGCCACAAGATCATCAAGCTCAACATCGGCAACCTGGCCTCCTTCGGTTTCGATGCGCCGGAAGAGATCCAGCAGGACATGATCCGCAACCTGCCCAATTCGGCGGGCTATTCCGACTCCAAGGGCATCTTCGCGGCGCGCAAGGCCATCATGCACTACGCCCAGCAGAAGAAGGTCAAGGGCGTTGGCCTGGAAGACATCTACGTGGGCAACGGCGTTTCCGAACTGATCGTCATGTCCATGAACGCCCTGCTCAACCCGGGCGACGAAGTGCTGGTGCCGGCCCCCGACTATCCCCTGTGGACCGCTGCCGTCAGCCTTTCCAGCGGCACGCCGCGGCACTACATCTGCGACGAGGGCGCCGGCTGGCTGCCCGACCTGGACGACATCCGGGCCAAGATCACCGAGAACACCCGGGCCATCGTCATCATCAACCCCAACAACCCCACCGGCGCCCTCTATCCCGATGACCTGCTCAAGGAAATCGTCGAGATCGCCCGCCAGCACCACCTGATCATCTACGCCGACGAGGTGTACGACAAGGTGCTCTACGACGGCGTCGAACACACCGCCATCGGCTCCCTTTCGGAAGACGTGCTGACCATCAGCTTCAACGGCCTTTCCAAGAACTACCGTTCCTGCGGCTACCGGGCCGGCTGGATGATGGTCTCCGGCGACAAGCGTCCCGCCGCCGACTACATCGAAGGCCTCAACATGCTGGCCTCGATGCGCCTGTGCGCCAACGTGCCCGGCCAGTGGGCCATCCAGACCGCCCTGGGCGGCTACCAGAGCATCAACGACCTGGTGGCCGAGGGCGGCCGCATGCGCCGCCAGCGGGACGTGGCCCACGAGCTGATCACCGCCATTCCCGGGGTCACCTGCGTCAAGCCCAAGGCCACCCTGTACATGTTCCCGCGCCTGGACCCCAAGGTCTATCCGATCCAGGACGACCAGCAGTTCATCGCCGAACTGCTGCAGGAAGAAAAAGTGCTGCTGGTCCAGGGCACCGGTTTCAACTGGCCCGAGCCGGACCACTTCCGCCTGGTCTTCCTGCCCCATGTGGACGACCTCAAGGAAGCCGTCGGCCGCATCGACCGCTTCCTGGCCGGTTACCGCAAACGTCACGGCACCTGACCGCACCTGATTTTTCCAACCACGATAATTAACTCAGCAACTAGGGATCTTGCATATGAAAGCGATCAACGTCGGCCTGCTCGGCATCGGTACCGTCGGTGGCGGCACCTTCACCGTCCTCAAACGTAATGCGGAAGAAATTACCCGCCGGGCCGGCCGTCCCATCGAGATTTCCATCGTGGCCGATCGCAATCTGGACCTGGCCCGCCAGGTCACCGGCGGCGCCTGCAAGGTCACCGACGATGCCTTCGCCGTGGTCAGCGACCCCAATGTGGACATCGTCGTCGAGTTGATCGGCGGCTACGGCGTGGCCAAGGACCTGGTCATGAAGGCCATCGAGAATGGCAAGCACGTGGTCACCGCCAACAAGGCCCTGCTGGCCACCCACGGCAACGAAATTTTCGCCGCCGCCCAGAAGAAGGGCGTCATCGTCGCCTTCGAAGCCGCCGTGGCCGGTGGCATCCCCATCATCAAGGCCCTGCGCGAAGGCCTCTCCGCCAACCGCATCGAGTGGGTGGCCGGCATCATCAACGGCACCACCAACTTCATCCTCTCCGAGATGCGCGACAAGGGCCTGTCCTTTGCCGACGTGCTGAAGGAAGCCCAGCGCCTGGGTTACGCCGAAGCCGACCCCACCTTCGACGTGGAAGGCGTGGACGCGGCCCACAAGCTGACCATCATGTCCGCCATCGCCTTCGGCATCCCCATGAGCTTCGACAAGGCCCACGTGGAAGGCATCACCAAGCTGGACGCCATCGACATCAAGTACGCCGAGCAGTTGGGCTACCGCATCAAGCTGCTGGGCGTGACCAAGCGCACCCCGGAAGGCGTGGAACTGCGCGTGCATCCCACCCTGATCCCGGAAAAGCGCCTCATCGCCAATGTGGAAGGTGCCATGAACGCCGTCCTGGTGAAGGGCGACGCCGTCGGCGCCACCCTCTACTACGGCAAGGGCGCCGGTGCCGAGCCCACCGCTTCCGCCGTCATCGCCGACCTGGTGGATGTCACCCGCCTGCATACCTCCGATCCGGAACACCGGGTGCCCCACCTGGCCTTCCAGCCCGACGCCGTGGTGGACCTGCCGATCCTGCCCCTGGCCGAAGTGCAGACCGCCTACTACCTGCGCCTGCGGGTGGAAGACAAGCCCGGCGTGCTGGCCGACATCACCCGCATCCTGGCCGACCAGTCCATCTCCATCGATGCCATGATCCAGAAGGAGCCGGGCGAGGGCGAAGTGCAGACCGACATCATCCTGCTCACCCACCAGACCCGGGAAAAGAACGTGGACGCGGCCATCGCCAAGATCGAAGCCCTGGCCGCCGTGCAGGGCCAGGTCACCCGCCTGCGCCTGGAAGAACTGCAGTAAGCGGCACCGCGCAGCCCTGACGGGCTGCGATGCAACAAGGACGGGCATCTTCAGCCTGCCTTCCCGGAAATGTCCGCCCCGTGCGGGTCTCCGGGATGGTGCGGTGAAGGTGCCCGTCCTTTTTCTTTGGCAGGATGGGGCAAAAGTCCTTGGCCGCCTCAGGGGTTTTGCCTGTCTGGATCAAAGACGGAGCGGTGCCGCCCGGACACAATGGGCGCTCCTGTTTTTACTCCGATCCCTGCGAGGACATCCATGCACGCCTGCGACCAACCCACTCCCCTGGCCCTCTATCCCTTCGACGCCCGGGGCGTTGCCAAGCGCTTCCGCCACGCCGCCATCTTCGGCGCCTTCGACGCCCTGTTCCCCGGCGAGACCATGCGCTTCTGCAACGACCACGACCCCCTGCCGCTGCTGGACCAGCTGCTCACCCGCTACGGCGACGGCATTTCCATTGCCTACGTGCAGCGCGAGCCGGGCGCCATCGTCATCGACTTCACCAAGCAGGGCTGAGGCAGCGCGCCGGCCAGCCCGGCGCCGCCCGATCCCACTAGGCCGGCCTTGCGCCGGCCTTTTTCTTGGTTACAAGTTCAGGATGATCAAGGCTCCGCCTTCGGCAAGGGGAGCGGCCGTGGTATCCTTCGGCCCTTCCTTAAGTCCTTGAACGTCCCGGATTTTCCATGCGCTATCTGTCTACCCGCGGTGATGCAGCCTCCTCCCCGACCCAGTCCTTCTGCGACATCCTCCTCGGCGGCCTGGCCCCCGATGGCGGCCTCTACCTGCCGGAAACCTATCCCCAGGTGAGCCGGGCCGAGCTGGATGCCTGGCGTCAGCTGTCCTACGCCGAGCTGGCCTTTGCCGTGCTGTCCAAGTTCATCGACGACATTCCCCCGGCCGACCTCAAGGCCATCTGCGACAAGACCTACACCGCCCAGGTCTATTGCCATGCCCGTCCCGGCGACAACGCCGCCGATGTGACCCCCATCCACTGGCTGGAGCAGGGCAAGCTGGCCCTGCAGGAACTGTCCAACGGCCCCACCCTGGCCTTCAAGGACATGGCCATGCAGCTCTTGGGCAACCTTTTCGAGTACGTGCTGGCCAAGCGCGGCGAAGAGATCAACATTCTCGGCGCCACCTCCGGCGACACCGGTTCCGCCGCCGAATACGCCATGCGGGGCAAGAAGGGCGTGCGTGTCTTCATGCTCTCCCCGGACGGCAAGATGAGCGCCTTCCAGCGGGCCCAGATGTATTCCCTGCAGGACGAGAACATCCACAACATCGCTGTGCGCGGCATGTTCGACGACGCCCAGGACATCGTGAAGGCCGTCTCCAACGACGCCGCCTTCAAGGCCAAGTACAAGATCGGCGCCGTCAATTCCATCAACTGGGCCCGGGTTGCCGCCCAGATCGTCTATTACTTCAAGGGCTACTTCGGCGCCACCGAGAACAACGACCAGCAGGTGGCCTTCTGCGTGCCTTCCGGCAACTTCGGCAACATCTGCGCCGGCCACATCGCCCGCATGATGGGCCTGCCCATCGGCAAGCTGATCCTGGCCACCAACGAAAACAACGTGCTGGACGAGTTCTTCAAAACCGGCGTCTATCGTCCCCGCAAGACCGCCGAGACCTTCGTCACCTCCAGCCCCTCCATGGACATTTCCAAGGCCTCCAATTTCGAGCGTTTCGTCTTCGATCTGGTGGGTCGCGACCCGGCCAAGGTGCGGGAACTGTGGGCCCAGGTGGATGCGGGCAATGCCTTCGATCTGCGCGGCACCCCCTACATGGACAAGCTGGCCGGCTTCGCCTTCGTCTCCGGCGCCAGCAGCCATGCCGACCGCCTGGCCACCATCCAGTCCTGTTGGCAGACCTATGGTGTGATGATCGACACCCACACCGCCGACGGCCTCAAGGTGGCCAAGGAAAATCCCGTCGCCGGCATGCCCACGGTGGTGCTGGAAACGGCCCTGCCGGCCAAGTTCGCCGAGACCATCCGGGAGGCCCTGGGCCGGGAACCGGAAGTGCCTGCCGATCTCCAAGGTCTGGAAAAGCTGCCCCAGCGCGTCGAGGTCATGGACCCGGATGTGAATGCGGTGAAAGCCTTCATCCAGGCCCGGGTCTGACAGGTCTGGCGGGCCAGTAAACGGCCGGCCATTGCCGAACGGGGCACCTGCGGGTGCCCTTTTTCTTTGATGGAGCGATCAAGATGAGCCAACACGAAAAATTCTGGAGTGAGCGCTTCAGCGCCGCCGGCGAGGACTACCTTTTCGGCACCGCTCCCACCCGTTTTCTCGCCCTCCACGAATTCCTCCTGGGGGCGGGCAGCACCGCCCTGTCCGTAGCCGACGGCGAGGGACGCAACAGCGTCTGGCTGGCGGAGCAGGGCCTGCAGGTGACGGCGGTGGAAGTGTCGCCGGTGGCGGTGGACAAGGCGCGCAGGCTGGCGGCCGGCCGGGGCGTCCTGGTGGATTTCCAGGTGGCGGACCTGCTGGCCTGGGCGTGGCCCGAGGCCGCCTACGACCTGGTGCTGGCCGTGTTCATCCAGTTCGCCAATCCGGCGGAACAGGAACGGATTTTTGCCGGCATGGCCCAGGCCCTGAAGCCGGGCGGTCGCCTGCTGCTGCACGGCTACACCCCAAAGCAGCTGGAATACCGCACCGGCGGCCCCAGTGCGGTAGAGAACCTGTACACGCCGGAACTGCTGCGCCAGGCCTTCGCCGGCCTGGAGATCGAGGAACTGCGGGAGTATGAGGCGGAACTGCATGAAGGCCAGGCCCATCGGGGCCGTTCGGCCCTGATCGACCTGGTGGCGAGAAAGCCGGGCTGAGGTTCAGCCCGGCGGGAATGGCGAGGCGCGGCTAGAGGTAGATGACGGCCGGGAACACGGCGGCAGCCAGGACCAGGACCAGCCATTCCAGATTGTGACGGGCGAGGAAGCCGGTGAAGTGCAGCACCAGCACGGCGATGGCGATGACGTAGAAAAGCGCGAACAGCATGTCGTTCCCCCGGTGACGACCCCGGCGGATGGCCCGCCGTGGCGGCGGAACCGGGGTTCTTCGGCCGATTATAGCCACCTGCTCCGGCGCTGCCGTGACATATTTGGCTCCCGGCCGGCCCGGGAACAAAGAGATGCAGGCCTGCCGGAGGGCAGGCCCCAGGCGGATGGGTAAGGCGCTGGGGAAGCCGGTGAGAGGCGGTGGAGAGCCGCTGCGGCGGCCCCTCAGCCCGCCTTGAAGCGCATGGAGAGATCCAGGGCCTGCACGTCCTTGGTCAGGCCGCCGATGGAGATGCGGTCCACCCCGGTTTCGGCGATGGCCCGCACCGTTTCCAGGCTGACGCCGCCGGAGGCTTCCAGCACGGCCTGGCCGGCGGCCAGGCGGGAGGCTTCCGTCATGTCGGCCAGGCTCATGTTGTCCAGCAGGACCATGGTGGCGCCGGCGGCCAGGGCCTGGCGCAGCTCCTCCAGGTTTTCCACTTCCACCTGGATGAACTTGCAGGGCACGGTCGCCGCGGCGGCCACGGCCTTGGCCGCCGCCACGGCCTGGGCGATGCCGCCGGCGGCCATGATGTGGTTTTCCTTGATCAGGATGGCGTCGTAGAGGCCGATGCGGTGGTTGTCGCCGCCGCCGCAGGTGACCGCGTATTTCTGGGCCAGGCGCAGGCCGGGCAGGGTCTTGCGGGTGTCCACGATGCGGGCCCTGGTGCCGGCCACCGTATCGACGAAGCGGCGGGTGCGGGTGGCGACGCCGGAGAGCAGCTGCAGGAAATTGAGGCCGGTGCGCTCGGCAGTGAGCAGGGCCCGGGCCGGGCCGGCGATGTCGCACAGCAGCTGGTTGGGCTGGACCCGGTCGCCGTCCTGGGCGTGCCAGGTGATGCGGCAGGCCGGATCCACCTTGCGGAAGGCGGCTTCGAACCAGGCGGTGCCGCACAGGGTGGCCTCTTCACGGGAAATCACCGTGGCCGTGCCGGGCTGGCCGGCCGGGATCAGCTGGGCCGTCAGGTCGCCGCCGGCCACGTCCTCGGCCAGGGCGCCATCCACATTGCGCTCGATTTCGGCGGCGGGGGGCAGTTGCAGGGTGAGTTGGGAATCCACGGGCTTGGGCACGGCAGGCTTTCGTTCATGTTAGATTGACCGGACGCAATTCTAACATCCGCAAAGGAGGCGCCATGGGCAGCGAAGCAATGGGTATCCTGCATGTCAGTCTGGGCGTCCTGCTCGCCCTGGGCCTGGCGGCGTGGCTGGTGTACTGGTATGTGCAGGACATCACCCAGAAGCGCCACACGGTGCTGCGCAACTATCCCATCGTCGGCCACCTGCGCTATTTCTTCGAGAAGCTGGGGGAGTACTTCCGCCAGTACTTCTTCCTCAACGACCGGGAGGAGCGCCCCTTCGACCGGGCCACCCGGGGCTGGATCTACCGCCTGGCCAAGAACGAGGGCGGCATCCTGGGCTTCGGCTCCACCTACGACCTGCACCAGACCGGCGCCATCCTCTTCGTCAATGCGCCATTCCCCGTGCTCGACGAGGAACGCCTGCCGACGCCGCCCCTGGTCATCGGCGAGGGCTGGTGCGACAAGCCTTTCACCGGCCGCTCCCTGATCAACATCAGCGGCATGAGCTTCGGCGCCATTTCCAAGCCCGCCGTCCAGGCCCTGGCCCGGGGCGCCCAGATGGCCGGCTGCTGGATGGATACGGGGGAGGGCGGCCTTTCGCCCTACCACCTGGAAGGGGGCTGCGACATCATTTTCCAGATCGGCACCGCCAAGTACGGCTGCCGCGACGACCAGGGGCGCCTGTCGGAGCAGAAACTGCGGGAGCTGGCGGCCCACGACAACGTGCGGGCCTTCGAGATCAAGCTGTCCCAGGGGGCCAAGCCGGGCAAGGGCGGGGTGCTGCTGGCGGCCAAGGTGACGCCGGAGATCGCCGCCATCCGCGGCATTCCCCTGGGCCAGGATTCCCTCTCGCCCAACCGGCACCGGGACATCGCCGACATGGAGCAGCTGCTGGACATGGTGCAGCGGGTGCGGGACGTCACCGGCAAGCCGGTGGGCATCAAGACCGCCATCGGCGGCTGGCAGTTCATGCACCTGCTCAACGAGGCGGTGCTGCGCCGGGGGCTGCACTGCGCTCCCGATTTCCTCGCCATCGACGGCGGCGAGGGCGGTTCCGGGGCGGCGCCCCAGGCCCTGGCGGACCATATGGCCCTGTCCATCATGGAGGCCCTGCCCCGGGTGGTGGATTCCCTGCTGGAGGCCGACCTCAAGGGCCGGGTGCGGGTCATCGCCGCCGGCAAGCTGGTGACCCCGGCCAAGGCCGCCTGGGCCCTGGCCTGCGGCGCCGATTTTGTCAATTCGGCGCGGGGCTTCATGTTCTCCCTGGGCTGCATCCAGGCCCTGCGCTGCCAGAGCAACACCTGTCCCACCGGCATCACCACCCACAACCCGCGCCTGCAGCGGGGCCTGGACGTGGAGGACAAGGCCGAGCGGGTGGCCGCCTACTGCCGCAACATGGGCAAGGAGATGGACATGATTGCCCACTCCTGCGGCCTGCGCCACGCCCGGGAATTCCAGCGGGAGCACGTGCGCATGGTGCAGCCCAACGGCGAGAGCGTGGCCCTCAACATGCTCTATCCCTATCCCCGCCCGGCCTAGCCGCGGCGGCTTTCCCGCCGCTGGGCCAGGGCCAGCCACAGGCCGCTGCCGGCGATGACGGCCATGCCGGCGGTAGTGAGGCCGTCCGGCAGGTGGCCGAAGACGATCCAGCCGAGCAGGGTGGCCCACAGCAGCTGCACGTAGAGGAAGGGCGACAGGGTGGAAGCCGGGGCGTGGCGGAAGGCGGCGATGAGCAGGAAATGGCCGCTGCCGCCGAACAGCCCCATGGCGCACAGCAGGGCCCAGTCCCAGCCCTGGATGGCCGGGACGGCGCCGAACCAGGGTGCCGCCAGGGTCATGGTGAGGGTGCCCACCAGGGCGGTGTAGAAAAGCATGGTCAGGGTGTTCTCGGTGGGCGAGAGCTGGCGCGTCAGCAGTTGATAAACGGTGTAGCAGCCGGCGCAGGCCAGGGCCCAGGCAATGCCTTCCAGGTTGAGGTCGCCGCCGGGGCGGGCGATGAAGAGCACCCCGATGAAGCCGATGCCCACCGCCAGCCAGCGGTTGAGGCCGATCTTCTCGCCCAGCCAGGGGCCGGCCAGGATGGCCACCAGCAGGGGCGTGATGAAGACCACGGCAGTGGTCTCGGCCAGGGGCATGTTGCGCAGGGCCGCCATCATGCAGGCGGTGACGCCCACCAGCAGCAGGGCGCGCAGGATCTGCAGCCCGGGCCGCCGGGTGCTGAGCAGGCCCCGGCCCAGGCGGGGACCGAGAAAGACCAGCATCAGCAGGCAATGCACCAGGTAGCGGGCCCAGGCCAGGAAGGGAATGGGATAGGTGGCGGCCAGGGTCTTGGAGGTGGCATCCAGCAGGGCGAAGAAGAAGACGGCGGCGAGCATGAGCAGCACGCCCCGCAGGGGATGGCTGGGATGGGACATCGTTTTTCTTTTGCTGGGCGGAGCGGCGCTCCGCGGTAAGGGTCAGACGGCCGTCCGGCACCAGGCGTTGAACAGGGCCCTGGCCGCCACTGCCGTCTCCGAGGCAGTCAGACCGATGGGGCCGACGCCGGTTCCCGGCAAGGTGTCGGCGGCGGCGCCGTGTAGATGCACCGCCCCCAGCAGGGCTGCGCCCGGCTCCCAGCCCTGGGCCAGGAGCGCCACCGTCATGCCGGTGAGCACGTCGCCCTGGCCGGCGGCGGCCTGGCCCGGGTTGCCGCTGGTATTGATCCACCAGCGCCCGTCCGGCGCGGCGACCACGGTGCCGGCTCCCTTGAGGGCGACCCAGGCGCCAAACTGCTCGGCCAGCTGCGTGGCGGCGCCGATGCGGTCAGCCTGCACTGGGGCCACTTCCGTGCCCAGCAGGCGCGCCGCTTCCGCCGGGTGGGGCGTGAGCAGCCGCGGCGCCTGGCGGGTGGCCAGGGCCTGGGCCAGGGTGGGGTCGGCCGCCAGCAGGTTGAGGGCATCCGCATCCAGGACCAGGGGCAGTGGGCCGGTAATGGCCCGGGACAGGAATTCCCTGACCTCCGGCGCCTGGCCCAGGCCCGGGCCCACGGCCAGGGCGGTGAGGGGGGCGGCCTCCAGGGCCGCGGCCGGACGCAGCATCAGTTCCGCCTGCTGGAGATCGAAGGCGGGGCCGTGGCGGTCCGCCAGGCCGACGAAGACCCGGCCGCAGCCCAGGAGCAGGGCGGCGCGGCCGGCGAGGAGGGCGGCACCGACCATGCCGGCGGCGCCGCCGAGAATGCCGGCGCTGCCGTAGCTGCCCTTGTGGCTGTTGCGGCGGCGGGGCTGCAAGTGGGCGGCGAAGTGTTCCCGGCCGATGCTCCAGCCGTCCGCCGGCACCAGGGCGGGGGCGTCCAGCTCCAGGGCGGCCAGATGCAGGGCGCCGCAGTGGTCCGGCCCGTCCAGGGTGAGCAGGCCCGGCTTGTGGGCGATGAAGGTGAGGGTGTGGCTGGCGCGGATGGCCGGCCCCAGGGCGCGGCCGCTGTCCGCATCGAGTCCGGAGGGGCAGTCCAGGGCCAGCAGGGGGCAATGGTCCCGCTCCGCCAGATGGTTGGCGGCGGCCACGGCATCGGCGTAGGCGCCGCTCAGGGGGCGTTGCAGGCCGATGCCGAAGAGGCCGTCCAGCACCAGGCCCCAGCGGGGGCAGGGGGGGATGGCGTCGAGGATGGCGCCGCCGGCCTCGAGGAAGGCTTGGCGGGCGGCCCGGGCGTCGGCCGGGGCCCGCTGGCCGTCGTCCCAGGCCACCACCTGTACGGCGAAGAAGCGGGCCTGCAGGTGGCGGGCGGCCACGTAGGCGTCGCCGCCGTTGTTGCCGGGGCCGGCCAGCACCAGCAGCGGGCCGGGGCGGCACAGGCTGGCGGCCAGGTCGGCGGCGGCCAGGCCGGCCCGTTCCATCAGGGGCTGCTTGCCGGTGGCGGCTTCGAGGGCGCGCAGGCCCTGGCTGCGGTAGAGGGGCAGGGCGGGGGG
>NZ_JBXAST010000037.1:0-30444 GCF_058809645.1 Azospira sp. MPR-E4
CGGAGCGGGGACGGCGCTGGGGGGCGGCCTTGACCGGCTTGCCGGCGGCGTCCAGAGTGGGGCGCCACAGTACCAGCAGTTTGCCGATGTGCTGCACCGGGGCAGCGTCGAGTTGCTGGCAGATTTCCTGGAGGAACTGTTCCCGTTCTTCCCGGTTGTCGTTGTACACCCGGACCTTGATGAGCTCATGGCTCTTCAGGGAGGCGTCGATCTCCTTCATCACCCCTTCAGAGAGGCCGTTCTGGCTGATGCTGACGACGGGGTCGAGGGAATGGGCACGGGCTCGCAGAGCGCGGCGCTGGTCGGCATTGAGGGAAAGCATAGGAAGCACCTGATTCAAAACGCGGATTCTACTGGATGGCACGTTCCAAGACCAGCAAGGCGTGGCTGCAAGAACACGTCAATGATCATTTTGTCCATCGGGCCAAGGCCGAGGGCTGGCGTTCCCGCGCCTCCTTCAAGCTGCTCGAGATCGACGACAAGGACAAACTCCTCAAGCCCGGCGAGGTGGTGGTGGACCTGGGGGCGGCCCCCGGCGGCTGGTGCCAGGTGGCCGTGCAGCGGGTGGGGGAGGGCGGCAAGGTGTTCGCCATCGACCTTCTGGAAATGCAGGGTATCGCCGGGGTGGACTTCATGCAGGGGGATTTCCGCGAGGAATCAGTGCTGCGGGAGTTCGAGTCGCGCCTGGCGGGGCGCCAGGTGGGGCTTGTACTTTCGGACATGGCCCCCAATATATCGGGGGTGAACGTTTCCGATCAGGCGCGCTCCATCTATCTGTGCGAACTGGCCCTGGAATTCGCCCGGGAGCACCTCAAGCCGGATGGTGCATTCCTCGTCAAAGTCTTCCAGGGCAGCGGTTTCAACGAGTTCCTGGCGGCCATGCGGGAGACCTTCGAGGTGGTGGCGACACGCAAGCCCAAGTCGTCCCGGGATCGCAGTCCGGAACTCTATCTGCTCGGCCGGCGTCTCAAACATGGTGGGTCCGTATAGCCCCGCCTGCTGTCAGACCGGCTTTCGGTTTAGAATGGACCATTCGTGGCATTCGAGGTTTAGCCGCCGTTGAGCGGCGAGAGGAGCACACTTGAACAACATGTTTAAAAACCTGGCCATCTGGCTGGTGATTGGCCTGGTCCTGATGACGGTGTTCAATCAGTTCAACAACCGTCAGGTTGCCCAGAACTCCATGGAATACTCCCAGTTCATCGACGAGGTGAAGGCTGGTCGTATCAACAAGGTGGTGATGGAAGGCCGCACCCTCAAGGCCACCACGACGGAAGGCAAGCGCGTCACTTCCTATTCGCCGGGCGACATCTGGCTGGTTTCCGACCTGCTCAAGTACGGCGTCAAGATCGAGGCCAAGCCGGATGAAGAACCTTCCATGCTGATGAGCATCTTCGTCAGCTGGTTCCCCATGCTGCTCCTCATCGGCGTCTGGGTCTTCTTCATGCGCCAGATGCAGGGCGGCGGCAAGGGCGGCGCCTTTTCCTTCGGCAAGTCCAAGGCCCGCATGCTGGACGAATCCAACAACACCGTCACCTTTGCCGACGTGGCCGGCTGCGACGAGGCCAAGGAAGAAGTCTCCGAGCTGGTGGATTTCCTGCGGGACCCCTCCAAGTTCCAGAAGCTGGGCGGCCGCATTCCCAAGGGCGTGCTGATGGTGGGCAACCCGGGTACGGGTAAGACCCTGCTGGCCAAGGCCATCGCCGGCGAGGCCAAGGTGCCGTTCTTCTCCATCTCCGGTTCCGACTTCGTGGAAATGTTCGTCGGCGTGGGCGCAGCCCGGGTCCGCGACATGTTCGAAAACGCCAAGAAGCACGCCCCCTGCATCATCTTCATCGACGAAATCGACGCCGTCGGTCGCCAGCGCGGTGCCGGCCTGGGCGGTGGCAACGACGAGCGGGAACAGACCCTGAACCAGCTGCTGGTGGAAATGGACGGTTTCGAGGGCCATACCGGCATCATCGTCATTGCCGCCACCAACCGTCCCGACGTGCTCGACCCCGCCCTGCTGCGTCCGGGTCGTTTCGACCGCCAGGTGGTGGTGCCCCTGCCCGACATCCGCGGCCGGGAGGAAATCCTCAAGGTGCACATGCGCAAGGTGCCGGTGGCCGGTGACGTGCGTGCCGACATCGTGGCCCGCGGCACCCCCGGTTTCTCCGGTGCCGACCTGGCCAACCTGGTGAACGAAGCTGCCCTCTTTGCTGCCCGCAGCAACAAGCGCCTGGTGGACATGGAGGACTTCGAGAAGGCCAAGGACAAGATCATGATGGGCGCCGAGCGCCGCAGCATGGTCATGAGCGAGGAAGAAAAGCGCAACACGGCCTACCACGAGTCCGGCCATGCCGTTGTCGCCAAGCTGCTGCCCAAGGCCGACCCGGTGCACAAGGTCACCATCATTCCCCGGGGCCGGGCCCTCGGCGTCACCATGCAGCTGCCGGTGGAAGACCGTTACGCCTACGACCGGGAATATCTGATGAACCGCATCGCCATTCTCTTCGGCGGCCGCATCGCCGAAGAGGTGTTCATGAACCAGATGACCACCGGCGCTTCCAACGACTTCGAGCGTGCCACCCAGATGGCCCGGGATATGGTCACCCGCTACGGCATGACCGACGCCCTGGGGCCCATGGTTTATGGCGAGAACGAAGGCGAAGTATTCCTCGGCCGTTCCGTCACCACCCACAAGAACGTTTCCGAAGCCACCATGCAGCTGGTGGACAAGGAAATCCGCCGCATCATCGACCAGCAGTACGGCCTTGCCCGCAAGCTGCTGGAAGACAACCGGGACAAGGTGGAGGCTATGACCGCCGCCCTGCTGGAGTGGGAAACCATCGACGCGGACCAGATCAACGACATCATGGAAGGCAAGGAACCGCGCCCGCCCAAGGCGCCCCAGACGCCGCCCAAGTCGTCCGCCGACAGCAATTCCCCGGGCGCCGCGCCCAGCGCTGCCGCCACGGCCTGATCACGGGCTGGTTGCCAGGCGTTACAATACGGGGCCGGGAGGATCATCCTTCCGGCCTTTTCTTTTGTCTGCTGTCCACATGCCCCTTTTGCGCTGCGGGAAATTCACCCTTTCCCTGGAACGGCCCCTGATCATGGGGATCGTCAATCTCACCCCCGACTCCTTTTCCGGCGACGGCCTGGCCACCGATGCGGAACGGGCCGTGGCCCACGCCCGGGCCCAGATTGCGGCCGGTGCCGACATGCTGGACCTGGGGGCCGAATCGACCCGTCCCGGCGCCATCCCGGCCACCGCGGAGGAAGAGCTGGAGCGGCTGCTGCCGGTGCTGGCGGCCCTCAAGGATTGCGGCGTGCCCCTCTCGGTGGATACCTACAAGCCGGAAGTGATGCGGGCCGTGCTGGCGGCCGGCGCCGACATGATCAACGACATCGCCGCCCTGAGCTATCCCGGCGCCCTGGATGCTGTGGCTGACAGCGATTGCGGCCTCTGCCTCATGCACATGCAGGGCGAACCCCGCACCATGCAGCAGCAGCCCAGCTACGGCGATGTGGTGGCGGAGGTGCGGGATTTCCTGGCCCGGCGGGTTGCCGCTGCCCGGGCCGCCGGCATCGCCGACGAGCGCCTGGTGCTGGACCCGGGCTTCGGCTTTGGCAAGACCCTGGAACACAACCTGGCCTTGTTGCGCCACCTGCCGGAAACCACGGTGGACGGCCTGCCCGTCCTCGCCGGCATGTCGCGCAAGACCATGCTGGGCGCCCTCACCGGCAAGCCCGTGGCAGAGCGGCTGGCGGCCAGCGTGACCGCCCATCTCCTGGCTGCCCAGCGCGGCGCCCGCATCCTGCGGGTGCATGACGTGGCCGCCACCCGGGACGCCCTGACTGTTTGGCAGGCCGTGGCCGCCTGAACACTGAAAGTTACGAGGACAACCATGAGCAGAAAATATTTCGGTACCGATGGTGTGCGGGGCCGCGTCGGCGAAGCGCCGATCACGCCGGATTTCGCCATGCGCCTGGGTTACAGCGCCGGCCAGGTGCTGGTGGCCCAGGACGGGCTGCCCGCCGGCGAGCGTCCGGCGGTGCTGATCGGCAAGGACACCCGGATTTCCGGCTACATGCTGGAAGCGGCCCTGGAGGCCGGTTTTTCCGCCGCCGGCGTCGATGTCTGCCTGGTGGGTCCCATGCCGACGCCGGCGGTGGCCTACCTGACCCGGGCCCTGCGGCTGCAGGCCGGCATCGTCATCTCCGCCTCCCACAACCCCTTCTACGATAACGGCATCAAGTTCTTCTCGGCCCAGGGCACCAAGCTGCCGGATGCGGTGGAACATGCCATCGAGGCCGGCGTGGAAGCGCCCATGGGCTGCGTGTCCTCGGATCGCCTGGGCAAGGCCCGGCGCATCGACGACGCCCGGGGTCGCTACATCGAATTCTGCAAGAGCACCTTCCCCAACGATCTGGACCTGCGCGGCCTGAAGATCGTGGTGGACTGCGCCCATGGTGCCGCCTACCACATCGCGCCGGACGTCTTCCACGAGCTGGGGGCGGACGTGGTGGCCATCGGCAACCGTCCGGACGGCCTCAACATCAACGCCGCCGTCGGCGCCACGGCGCCCAAGGCCCTCAAGGAAGCGGTGCTGGGCCAGCGGGCCGATCTGGGCATCGCCCTGGACGGCGACGGCGACCGGCTGGTGATGGTGGACGGGGAGGGCAACGTCTACGACGGCGACCAGTTGCTCTACGCCATCGTCCGCGGCCGCCAGGCCCTGGGCCCGGTGGCCGGCGTGGCCGGCACCCTGATGACCAACCTGGCCCTGGAAGATGCCCTCAAGGCCCTGGACATTCCCTTCGCCCGGGCTGCCGTGGGCGACCGCTACGTGCTGGAAAAGCTGGTGCAGAACGGCTGGCTCTACGGCGGCGAGAATTCCGGCCACATCCTCTGCCTCGACCGGCACACCACCGGCGACGGCATCATCGCGGCGCTGCAGGTGCTGGCGGCCCTGTGCCAGCAGGGCGGCAGCCTCAAGGCCCTGCTCGGCGACCTGGTGCTGTATCCGCAGAAACTGATCAACGTGCCCATGCCCAAGGGCTTCCCCTGGCAGGACAGTCCGGCCATTGCCGCGGCCCAGCGGGCGGTGGAGGCGGAGCTGGACGGGCGGGGCAGGGTGCTGCTGCGCGCTTCCGGTACCGAACCCCTGTTGCGGGTGATGGTGGAGGGCCGGGACGGCGAGCTGATCGCCCGTCTGGCGGAGAACCTGGCCGGTGCCGTGCGCCAGGCCGTCGGCGAATAAGGCAGGGCGGTATTCTTCCCGGGGGCATCCCGGGGAGGCAGGAAGGGCGGGCATCCTGGCCATGGCATGGTGAAGATGCCCGTCTTTGCTTGATCTTGGCTGACCTTTCCGGTGGAGGAGGGGGCCGGTCCGGATTTATTACAGCGATGTAACGGAAGTGTAATAGTGGCTAGGTAGACTCCGCAGGGTAGTGAAATGCACCGTCTTATGCGTGTAACCCCTCCAAGGAGAAAACCTGATGAAATTTGCCAAAATCGCCGCTGCCCTGGGTCTTGCCGGCCTGGCCGTTTCCGGTATCGCCCACGCCCAGTCCGCACTGGTGAAGGTGGATGGCTCTTCCACCGTGTATCCCATTACCGAGGCGGTGGCCGAGGACTTCCAGAAGGAAAAGAAGAACGCCATCAAGGTGACCGTGGGTATTTCCGGCACCGGCGGCGGTTTCAAGAAGTTTTGCCGCGGCGAGACCGACGTTTCCAATGCCTCCCGTCCCATCCTGAAGAAGGAAATGGACGCCTGTAAGGAACTGGGCATTGCCTACTACGAACTGCCCATTGCCTATGACGCCCTGACCGTCATCGTCAATCCCCAGAACAACTTCATCAAGAACATGACCGTGGCCGAACTGAAGGCCATCTGGGAACCCGCCGCCCAGGGCAAGATCACCAACTGGAACCAGGTGAACCCGGCCTATCCGGACGTGCCCCTGAAGCTCTACGGTCCCGGCGCCGATTCCGGCACCTTCGACTACTTCACCGAAGCCGTGGTCGGCAAGGCCAAGTCCTCCCGCGGCGACTACACCGCCTCCGAAGACGACAACGTGCTGGTGCAGGGCGTTTCCCGCGACAAGGGCGGCCTGGGCTACTTCGGCTACGCCTACTACATCGAAAACCAGAAGAAGCTGAAGGCCGTGTCCATCGACAACGGCAAGGGCGGCGTCCTGCCTTCCCCCGAGACCGTGGAGAACGGTTCCTACGCTCCCCTGTCCCGTCCCATCTTCATCTACGTGAACGCCAAGTCCCTGGAAAAGCCCGAGGTCAAGGAGTTCGTCGAGTTCTATCTGAAGAACGCCCCCAAGCTGGTCAAGGAAGTGAAGTACGTGGCCCTGCCCGGCAAGGTGTATGAAGCCAACCGGGAACGCCTGGCCAAGAAGAAGGCCGGCACCGTCTTCGGTGGCACTGAAGCTGTCGGCATGAAGATCGAAGAACTGATCAAGCGCGAAGCTCAACTCTAAGCTGTTGCAGCAGGGCGGCCCGTTGCGGCGGGCCGCCTTTTTTGAGCCCCGGCCCTGCCGGACTCCATTAGAATGAGCCCCGAAAATCCCGTTATGTCTTCCACCCTTGTATCGGATGCGCCTGTGGCCGTACCCCTTGACCATGTGAGCGAGCGTTTCGTGCGGCGGCGTACCCGCCACCTGCGCGAAACCATCATTGAATTCATCCTGCTGGCGGCAGCCCTGGTTTCCGTGGCGACCACGGCCGGGATCGTCTTTATCCTGGTGAAGGAGTCCCTGGTCTTCTTCGACCACGTGCCCCTCATCGACTTCCTTACCGATACCCAGTGGACGCCTCTGTTTGACGATGCCCATTTCGGCATCCTGCCCCTGGTTTCCGGCACCCTGGTGAGCTCCGGTGTGGCCCTGCTGGTGGCCATTCCCCTGGGGACCATCATCGCCATCTACCTTTCCGAGTTCGCCCCCTTCAAGGTGCGCGAAATCGCCAAGCCCTTCCTTGAATTGCTGGGCGGCGTGCCGACCATCGTCTACGGCTACTTCGCCCTGATGTTCATCACCCCGCTGCTGCAGCAGATTTACCCGGACCTGCCCGGCTTCAACCTGCTGTCCGCCGGCATCGTCATGGGCATCATGATCGTGCCCTACGTCAGCTCGGTGGCCGAGGATGCCATGCGCGCCGTGCCCATGAGCCTGCGCGAGGGCTCCTACGCCATGGGCGCCACCCGCTTCCAGACCGCGGTCAAGGTGGTGGCGCCCGCCGCCACTTCCGGCCTGGCCGCCGCTTACATCCTGGGCATCTCCCGGGCGGTGGGCGAGACCATGATCCTGGCCGTGTCCGCCGGCATGCAGCCCAACCTGACCTGGAATCCCCTGGAGCCGGCGGCCACCATCACCGCCTACATCGTCCAGGTGGCCCTGGGCGACCTGCCCCACGGTTCCGTGGGCTACCAGACCATTTTCGCCGCGGGTCTGACCCTGATGCTGATTACCCTGTTCTTCAACGTCATCGGTCACATCATGCGCAAGAAGTTCCGCGAGGCTTACTGATCATGAGCGATACCGCTGTCGTTGCTGCCCGTCTGCAGGAAATCCGCCGCATCATCGCGCGCCACAAGCGCTGGGATCTCCTGTTCGCCCTGCTCGGCCTGTGCGCCCTGATGCTGGGCGTGCTGACCTTCGTTTCCCTCTTCGCCCAGATGGTGGTGGAAGGCGGTCCCCGCCTGTCGGTGGATTTCTTCACCAACTTCCCCTCCCGTCGTCCGGAGCAGGCGGGCATCCTCTCCGCCTGGGTGGGCTCCACCCTGGTGATGATCGTCACCGCCCTGGCCGCCGTGCCCCTGGGCGTGGCCGCCGGGGTCTACCTGGAGGAATACGCGCCGAAGAACCTGATGACCGACATCATCGAGATCAACGTCACCAACCTGGCCGGCGTGCCTTCCATCGTCTATGGCCTGCTGGCCCTGGGCATCTTCGTCTATCAGTTCGGCTTCGGCCAGAGCATCCTCTCCGCCGGCCTGACCCTGGCTCTCTTGATCCTGCCGGTGGTCATCGTCGCCACCCGGGAGGCCATCCGCGCCATTCCCATCTATGTGCGGGAAGGTGCCTACGGTTGCGGTGCCACCCAGTGGCAGGTGGTGCGGGATCACATCCTGCCCTATTCCTCCGCCGGCATCCTCACCGGGGTCATCATCGGCATGGCCCGGGCCATCGGCGAGACGGCGCCCATCATCACCATCGGCGCTCTGACCTTCATTGCCTTCCTGCCGCCGGCACCCTTCACCGGCGAGCCCATGGCCGGTCCCTTCGACTGGGTCTTCGCCCCCTTCACGGTGATGCCGATCCAGATGTTCAACTGGACCTCCCGTCCCGAAGAGGCTTTCCACCAGAATGCGGCCGCTGCCGGCTTCGTCCTTGTGCTGATGACCCTGACCATGAATGCCCTGGCGATCTGGATCCGCTATCGCCTGCGCAAGAACATCAAGTGGTAAGGCCGGACCTCGCCCTCTATCGAATTGACCGTGCCTGCCTTTAACAGGCGCTCCAACAGGAATTAATCCATGACCACTGCAACCCCGATCGTCAAGGCCGAAGCGAAGGACCTGAATTTCTTCTACGGCGGTTTCCATGCCCTCAAGGGTCTCAACATGCCGGTCTACGAGAAGAAGGTGACGGCCCTGATCGGTCCTTCCGGCTGCGGCAAATCCACCTTCCTGCGCTGCTTCAACCGCATGCACGACCTCTACCCGGGCAACCGCTATCAGGGCGCCATCAACTTCTTCCCCGACCAGACCAACCTGCTGGCCGAGAAGGTGGATCCCATCGAAGTGCGCATGCGCATCAGCATGGTGTTCCAGAAACCCAATCCTTTCCCCAAGTCCATCTACGAGAACGTTGCCTACGGCCTGCGCGTGCGCGGCGAGAAGAAGCGCACCGTGCTCGACGAGAAGGTGGAGGAGGCCCTGCGCGGCGCGGCTCTGTGGGACGAGGTGAAGGACCGCCTGGACGATCTGGCCTTCAATCTTTCCGGCGGCCAGCAGCAGCGCCTGTGCATCGCCCGGGCCCTGGCTACCGATCCCGAACTGCTGCTTTTCGACGAGCCCACTTCCGCCCTGGACCCCATCGCCACCGCCAGCATCGAAGAACTGGTGTCCGAGCTGAAGGAAAAGGTCACCATCCTCATCGTTACCCACAACATGCAGCAGGCGGCACGGGTTTCCGACTTCACGGCCTACATGTACCTGGGGGAACTGATCGAGTTCGGCATCACCGACCAGATTTTCATCAAGCCCCAGAAGAAGCAGACCGAGGACTACATCACCGGCCGCTTCGGTTGATTGTCCTTTTTTGCGAGTGGCGGAATTTGCCATAAATCATAGAAACGGCCGGCCTTCCCGGCCGTTTTTCTTGGTTTGCGGCGCATCCGGTATCTCCGGTTTTGCATTGACCCGGGAGTCTTCTAAAAGATATAATTAAAAAGTTTTATGCACTCCCGTTTTGGGGGCGCTTCACCTGATCCGAGTCTTTGAGTCATGCGCCAAAAACTGGTTGTTGGAAACTGGAAGATGCATGGCGGCTTGGCAGCCAACCGTTCCCTGCTTCAGGGTGTGGTTGCCGGGGTGAAGGGGCTTGCCGCTGCGGTCGAGTGTGCCGTTTGTGTTCCCTATCCGTACCTGGCTCAGGCCCAGCAGGAGCTGGCTAAGACTGAAGTGAGTTGGGGGGCGCAAAACCTGAGCGAGCAAGTCTCGGGGGCATTTACCGGTGAGGTAAGTGCGGCAATGCTCAAGGATTTTGGCTGTCGCTATGTCATCGTCGGCCACTCGGAGCGCCGGGCGCTCTATGGCGAGGATGACGGGCTGGTGGCAAAGAAGTTCAAGCAGGCTCTGGCGGGCGGGTTGGTGCCGATTCTGTGTGTCGGTGAAACCCTGGCTCAGCGGGAGTCCGGTCAGACGGCTGAGGTGGTTGCTGCTCAGCTGGATGCGGTCCTGGATGCGGCGGGTGTTGAGGTTTTCGCCGGAGCGGTGGTTGCCTATGAGCCCGTGTGGGCCATCGGTACCGGCCTCACGGCCTCTCCCGCCCAGGCCCAGGCGGTGCATGAAGGGATTCGTGCCCGACTGGCGGCAAGAAATGCAGAAGTGGCTGCCGGAGTGCGTGTGCTCTACGGTGGCAGCGTCAAGGCGGGGAATGCGGCGGAGTTGTTTGCCATGCCCGATATCGACGGGGCTTTGGTCGGCGGCGCATCCCTGGTGGCGGAAGAATTCGTGGCCATTTGTCGTGCGGCTGCCTTTTGAGAAAAGAGTGACATGAATTACCTGTTTTCTGTGGTGTTGGTGGTGCATATCCTGGCGGCCCTGGGGATCATTGGTTTGGTCCTGATCCAGCATGGCAAGGGTGCCGATATGGGGGCTGCGTTTGGTAGCGGTGCGTCCGGCAGTTTGTTCGGCGCTACTGGTTCTGCCAACTTCCTGTCCCGTACCACCGCCATCCTCGCGATCGTTTTCTTTTCGACCAGCCTGGCGCTCGCCTATCTTGCTTCGGCCAAGCCGAAAAATAGTGGCAGTGTGATGCAGGAAGCTGTACAATCCGCGCCTGCTTCTGCGCCGAATGGCGCGCCGGCTGTGGTTGGCGGCGATGCCGCCGCTGCAGCGGCAGATGCTGGAGTTGGTTCGAAAGCGAAAGACATTCCCAAGTAATTTTTGGGTTTGGTTCTCTGGTACGGAAAGCAGAAGTCCTCGAATTGCCGTGCCAGAGTGGCAGTGCCGACGTGGTGAAATTGGTAGACACGCTATCTTGAGGGGGTAGTGACGTAAGTCGTGCGAGTTCGAGTCTCGCCGTCGGCACCAATTGCAACGAAGTCCAGTGGTTCCGCCAGGGGTCGTTGGGCTTCAGAACGAAGCGATAGCGCGGCGGATCATGCTGGAAAACTACTTCCCGATCTTATTATTCATTCTGGTCGGCATCGCCATCGGTGTTCTGCCGATTGTCCTTGGTTGGCTGATTGCTCCCAACCGTCCCGACGCTGAAAAGCTCTCCCCCTACGAATGCGGCTTCGAAGCCTTCGAAGACGCCCGTATGAAGTTCGATGTGCGGTATTACCTGATCGCCATCCTCTTCATCCTGTTCGACCTGGAAATTGCCTTCCTCTTCCCCTGGGCCACGATTTTCAAGGAAATCGTCAATACCGAGGCCGTGAAGTGGTTTGGTTTCGCCGAAATGATGGTTTTTATCGCCATTCTGGTGGTCGGATACATCTACGCCTGGGTCAAGGGCGCGCTGGAGTGGGAGTAAGCGTATGGCTATCGAAGGTATTCTGCAGGAAGGCTTTGTCACGACTACCGCTGACAAGCTGATCAACTACATGCGTACGGGCTCCCTGTGGCCCATGACGTTCGGTCTGGCCTGCTGCGCCGTGGAAATGATCCACGCCGGCTGTTCCCGCTACGACCTGGACCGCTTCGGTATCGTTTTCCGTCCCAGCCCCCGTCAGTCCGACGTGATGATCGTGGCCGGCACCCTGACCAATAAGATGGCTCCCGCCCTGCGCAAGGTCTACGACCAGATGCCGGAGCCCCGCTGGGTCATCTCCATGGGTTCCTGTGCCAACGGCGGTGGCTACTACCATTATTCCTATTCCGTGGTGCGCGGTTGTGACCGCATTGTGCCGGTGGATATCTACGTTCCGGGCTGCCCCCCGACCGCTGAAGCCCTGCTTTACGGTCTGGTGCAGCTGCAGAACAAGATCCGCCGTACCAATACCATCGCCCGCTGATCCTGGAGAGTTCCCATGTCCAAACTGGAAACCCTTGGCCAGAGCCTGCAGGCGCAGTTCGGTGAGCGCCTCAAGAGTCTCAAGCTGGCCCTCGGTGAAGCGACCATCGAAGTCGATGCCGCCGATTATCTGCAGGTGATGCAGGAGTTGCGCGATTCCGAAGCCCTGTGTTTCGACGAGTTGATCGACCTGTGCGGCGTCGATTACTCCACCTACGGCAACGACGGCTGGAGCGGCAAGCGCTACGCGGTGGTGGTCCACCTGTTGTCGGTGGCCAAGAACTGGCGTCTGCGGGTGCGTGTCTTCGCGCCGGATGATGCCTTCCCCGCGGTGGATTCCGTCGTCAATGTCTGGAGTTCCGCCAACTGGTTCGAGCGCGAAGCCTTCGACTTGTTCGGCATCGTCTTCCCGGGTCACGAAGATCTGCGCCGCATCCTGACGGATTACGGCTTCATCGGCCATCCTTTCCGCAAGGACTTCCCCATTTCCGGTTATGTCGAAATGCGCTACGACCCGGACCAGGGTCGGGTGATCTACCAGCCGGTGACCATCGAACCGCGCGAAAACACGCCGCGCATCGTGCGCGAAGAGAATTACGGGGACGTCTGATATGGCCGAAATTCGTAACTACACCATGAACTTCGGGCCCCAGCACCCTGCGGCCCACGGTGTGCTGCGCCTGGTGCTGGAGCTCGACGGCGAAGTCGTGCAGCGCGCCGATCCGCACATCGGCCTGCTGCACCGGGCTACCGAGAAGCTGGCGGAAACCCGCACCTGGATTCAGTCCGTGCCCTATATGGACCGTCTGGACTATGTGTCCATGATGTCCAACGAGCATGCCTACTGCCTGGCCGTCGAAAAGCTGCTGGGCATCGAGGTGCCGGTCCGTGCCCAGTACATCCGTGTGATGTTCGACGAGATCACCCGTCTGCTCAATCACCTGCTGTGGATCGGCTGTCACGGCCTGGACGTGGGTGCCATGGCCATGGTGCTGTACACCTTCCGCGAGCGGGAAGACTTGGTCGATGCCTACGAGGCCGTTTCCGGTGCCCGCATGCACGCAGCCTACTACCGTCCGGGCGGCGTCTATCGCGACCTGCCGGACCGCATGCCCCAATACACCGAGAACCGCTTCAAGAGCGCGTCCACGGTCAAGACCCTGAACGAGAACCGCACCGGTTCCCTGCTGGATTTCCTGGAAGACTTCACCAATCGCTTCCCGACCTATCTGGACGAGTACCACACCCTCCTGACCGACAACCGGATCTGGAAGCAGCGTCTGGTGAACGTCGGCGTGGTCAGCCCCGAGCGCGCCCTGCAGCTCGGCTTCACCGGCGCCATGCTGCGCGGCTCCGGCATTGCCTGGGACCTGCGCAAGAAGCAGCCGTACGAAGTCTATGCCGATCTGGATTTCGACATTCCCGTCGGCGTGAACGGCGACTCCTACGACCGCTATCTGGTGCGTATGGAAGAAATGCGCCAGTCCAACCGCATCATCAAGCAGTGCATCGACTGGCTGCGCAAGAACCCGGGTCCGGTCATCACCGACAACCACAAGGTTGCACCGCCGGCCCGCGAAGGCATGAAGTCCAACATGGAAGAGCTGATCCACCACTTCAAGCTCTTCACTGAAGGCATCCACGTGCCCGAAGGCGAGGCCTATGCCGCCGTCGAGCATCCCAAGGGCGAGTTCGGCATCTATTTCGTCTCCGACGGTGCCAACAAGCCGTATCGCATGAAAATCCGTGCTCCTGGCTACGCCCACCTGGCGGCCATGGACGAGATGGCACGGGGCCACATGATCGCCGACGTGGTGACGATCATCGGCTCCCAGGACATCGTTTTTGGCGAGATTGACCGCTGATGCTGACTCCCGAATCCCTCAAGAAGATCGACCGCGAGGTCGCCAAGTATCCGGCTGATCAAAAGCAGTCGGCGGTGATGGCATCTCTGGCGATCGCCCAGGAAGAAAAAGGCTGGCTGGCCGACGAAACCATCGAGTTCGTCGCCAACTATCTCGGCATGCCGCCCATGGCGGCCCTGGAAGTGGCCTCCTTCTACAACATGTACGATCGCAAGCCGGTGGGCAAGTACAAGCTCACCGTCTGCACCAATCTGCCCTGCGCCCTGACCGGCGGCGAACACGCCGGTGAGTACCTGCAGCAGAAGCTGGGCATCGGCTACGGCGAGACCACTCCCGATGGCAAGTTCACCCTGGTCATGGGTGAGTGCATGGGAGCCTGCGGCGACGCCCCGGTGATGATCGTCAATAACCGGTCCATGTGCAGCCACATGAATCCGGAACAGATCGACCAACTGCTGGCGGAGTTGAAATAATGGCCATTCTGGGAGCGATCAACCCCACCCTGACCGCCGGCTGGAACGGTGACGCGGGCTGGAGCCTGAAGGATTACGTGGCCCGCGGCGGCTACGAGGCCCTGAAGAAAATCCTGGCGGAAAAGATTCCCCAGGAACAGGTCATTGCCGAAGTGAAGACCTCCGTCTTGCGCGGACGGGGCGGCGCCGGTTTCCCCACCGGCCTGAAGTGGAGCTTCATGCCCCGCTCCTTCCCCGGCGACAAGTACGTGGTCTGCAACTCCGACGAGGGCGAGCCCGGCACCTTCAAGGACCGGGACATCCTGCGCTACAACCCCCATTCCGTGATCGAAGGCATGGCCATTGCCGCCTACGCCATGGGGGCCACCCGCGGCTACAACTACATCCACGGCGAAATCTGGGAAGTGTACAAGCGCTTCGAGGATGCCCTGGACGAAGCCCGTGCCGCCGGCTTCATCGGCCAGAACATCCTGGGTTCCGGTTTCAACTTCGAACTGTTCGCCCACCACGGCTACGGCGCCTACATTTGCGGTGAAGAAACCGCCCTGCTGGAGTCCATCGAAGGCAAGAAGGGCCAGCCCCGCTTCAAGCCGCCGTTCCCCGCCTCCTTCGGCCTTTACGGCAAGCCCACCACCATCAACAACACCGAGACCTTCGGCTCCATCCCCTTCATCATCCGGGACGGTGGCGAGAAGTTCCTCAACCTGGGCAAGCCCAATAACGGCGGTACCAAGCTGTTCTCCATTTCCGGCCACGTCAATCGTCCCGGCAACTACGAGATTCCGCTGGGCACCCCCTTCAGCACCCTGCTGGAGATGGCCGGCGGCGTGCGCGGCGGTCGCAAGCTCAAGGCGGTGATTCCCGGTGGCTCTTCCGCTCCGGTGCTGCCCGGCGACGTGATGATGGAATGCACCATGGACTATGACTCCATCAGCAAGGCCGGCTCCATGCTGGGCTCCGGTGCGGTCATCGTCATGGACGAGACCACCTGCATGGTCAAGGCCCTGGAGCGCCTCTCCTTCTTTTATCACGAAGAGTCCTGCGGCCAATGCACTCCCTGCCGTGAAGGCACCCCCTGGCTGTATAAGGTGGTGAGCCGCATCGAGCACGGCCTGGGCCGTCCCGACGACCTGGATCTGCTGGATTCCGTCTGCGAAGGCATCATGGGCCGCACCATCTGCGCCTTGGGCGACGCCGCCGCCTTCCCCGTGAAGAGCTTCATCAAGCACTTCCGCGACGAATTCGTGCACCACATCGAACACAAGACCTGTCTCGTGCCCAAGGATGTCCAGCGGGCGGGTAGCGGGTTCTTCAAGGCTCAGAACTGAGGCTTAAGCGACATGCTTGAAATCGAAATCGACGGCAAGAAGGCCGAGGTACCCGACGGCAGCACGGTGATGGATGCCGCGCAGCAGGTGGGTGTCTACATTCCGCACTTCTGCTACCACAAGAAGCTTTCCATCGCCGCCAACTGCCGCATGTGTCTGGTGCAAGTGGAGAAGGCGCCCAAGCCGCTGCCGGCCTGTGCCACTCCCGTGACCAACGGCATGAAGGTGTTCACCCACTCCGAGCTGGCCGTCAAGGCCCAGAAGGGTGTGATGGAATTCCTCCTCATCAACCACCCCCTGGACTGCCCCATCTGCGACCAGGGCGGCGAATGCCAGCTCCAGGATCTTTCCGTGGGCTACGGCGGCGTCAAGAGCCGCTACCAGGAAGAGAAGCGGGTGGTGTTCCACAAGGACATCGGCCCCCTCATCTCCATGGAGGAGATGAGCCGTTGCATCCACTGTACCCGTTGCGTGCGCTTCGGCCAGGAGATTGCCGGCATCATGGAACTGGGCATGGCGAACCGGAATTTCCATTCCGAGATCACCACCTTCATGGCCCGCACCGTGGATTCCGAGCTGTCCGGCAATGCCATCGACCTGTGCCCGGTGGGTGCCCTGACCTCCAAGCCTTTCCGCTACAGCGCCCGCACTTGGGAACTGCAGCGTCGCAAGTCCGTCAGCCCCCACGATTCCCTCGGCGCCAACCTGGTGGTCCAGGTCAAGGGCAACAAGGTCATGCGCGTTCTGCCCCGTGAAAACGAGGAAGTGAACGAGTGCTGGATTTCCGACAAGGACCGTTTCTCCTACGAAGCCCTGAACAGCGAAGAGCGCCTGACCAAGCCCATGGTCAAGCAGGGCGGCGAATGGAAGGAAGTGGAGTGGAACGTGGCCCTGGACTACGTGGCCCACGGTCTGAAGGACGTCTCCCGTGAGTTCGGCGGCGATGCCCTGGGCTTCCTGCTGTCTCCCCACGCCACCCTGGAAGAACTGGCTCTGGCCAAGAAGCTGGCGGCCGGCCTGGGTTGCGACAACGTGGACTTCCGTCTGCGTCAGCGCGACTTCTCCGCCGACGGCAAGCGTGCCGGCACTCCCTGGCTGGGCCTGAAGCTGGCCGAGATCAAGGATCTGGACGGTGCCCTGGTGGTCGGTTCCTTCCTGCGCAAGGATGCCGCCCTCTTTGCCCAGCGCCTGCGCCAGGCCGCCAAGAAGTTCACCAAGGTGAGCTTCATCGATGTGGCCGGCGATGACCAGCTGATCAACACCCATGCCCGCCTGACCCTGGCCCCGGCCGACCTGATCCGCGGTCTCGGTGCCGTGGTCAAGGCCGCCGCCCAGATCAAGGGCGTGGCAGTGCCCGCCGGTCTGGACAGCCTCAATCCCTGTGAAACCGCCCAGAAGATCGCCCAGTCCCTGGTGGATGGCGAGAAGAAGGCCGTGTTCCTCGGCAGCGTGGCCCAGCAGTCCGGCGACGCCGCCCAGCTGCAGGTGCTGGCCAACGAACTGGGCAAGATCACCGGCGCCACCGTCGGCTTCATCGGCGAGGCCGCCAACAGCGTCGGCGGTTATGTGGCCGGCGCTCTGCCGGGCAAGCTCAATGCCCGCACCATGCTGGAACAGCCCCGTCAGGGCTATCTGCTGCTGAATGCCGAGCCCGAGTTCGACTTTGCCAATGCCCAGCAGACCCTGGCCGCCCTCAAGCAGGCCAAGCTGGTGGTGTTCATGTCCGCCTTCAAGCACGCGCCGGCCCTGGAGTACGCCGATGTGATGCTGCCCGTTGCCCCCTTCACCGAAACTGCCGGTACCTTCCTCAATGCCGAAGGCCGCGTGCAGAGCTTCAACGGTGTGGTGCGGCCCCTGGGCGAAGCCCGTCCGGCCTGGAAGATCTTCCGCGTCCTGGGTAATGTGCTCAACCTTTCCGGCTTCGATTACGAAAGCGCCGAAGCAGTGCGCGACGAGTTGCTGGGGCAGGGCACCGAATTCGCCGCCGGTCTCGACAACGGCATCAGCGGTGTGAATGTGGCACTGGCCCCGGCCCCTGCGGGTCTGCAGCGGGTGGGCGATGTGCCCATCCACTTCGCCGACACCCTGGTGCGTCGCGCGCCTTCCCTGTTGCGCACCCGTGACGGGCAGGCCCCCGTGGCCCGCACCAACGGCGCCACGGCAGCCCAGTTGGGGCTGGAAGAGGGCGCCCAGGTTCGTGTGCGCCAGGGCGACGGTACTGCCACCCTGACCCTGAAGCTGGACGAAGGGACTCCTGCCGGTTGCGTGCGGGTTTCCGCCGCCCATGCCGCTACTGCGGCCTTGGGTGACCTGTTCGGCACCATCACCGTGGAGCGTGCATGATGGATATGCTGCAGCAATTCATTCAGGGCGTTTTCGGCCCTGCCTGGCCGGTGGTCTGGAACCTGCTCAAGATCGTCGCCGTGGTTGCCCCCCTGCTGCTGGGTGTGGCCTACCTGACCTACTTCGAGCGCAAGGTCATCGCCTACATGCACGTGCGGATCGGTCCCAACCGGGTCGGTCCCCTGGGCCTGATCCAGCCGATCGCCGACGGCCTCAAGCTGTTGCTGAAGGAAATCATCGTTCCGTCCGGTGCCGACAAGTGGGTCTATCTGATTGCTCCCGGCTTGGCCATCGCTCCGGCGCTGGCTGCCTGGGCGGTGGTGCCCTTTGCCGACGGCCTGGGTGTGGCCAATATCGATGCCAGCCTGCTCTACATCATGGCCATCGCCTCCATGGGCGTGTACGGCATCATCCTGGCCGGTTGGGCTTCCAACTCCAAGTACGCCTTCCTCGGTGCCATGCGTTCCGCGGCCCAGATGGTGTCCTACGAAATCTCCATGGGCTTTGCCCTGGTGACCGTGCTGATGGTGTCCAACAGCCTGAACCTCACCGAAATCGTGCGGGCCCAGGATCACGGCATCTTCGCCGGCATGGGCCTGACCTTCCTTTCCTGGAACTGGCTGCCCCTGCTGCCCATGTTCATTGTCTACCTGGTCTCCGGTGTGGCTGAAACCAACCGGGCCCCGTTCGACGTGGTGGAAGGTGAATCCGAAATCGTGGCCGGCCACATGGTGGAATACTCCGGCATGGCGTTCGCCCTGTTCTTCCTGGCCGAATACGCCAACATGATCCTGATTGCAGCCCTGACCTCCCTTTTGTTCCTGGGCGGCTGGCTGTCTCCGGTGGGATTCCTGCCCGACGGCTTCTTCTGGCTGGCCGCGAAGATGTCCTTCGTGCTGTTCCTGTTCCTCTGGTTCCGTGCCACCTTCCCGCGCTACCGTTTCGACCAGATCATGCGTCTGGGCTGGAAGGTGTTCATTCCGGTTAGCCTGGTGTGGTTCACCGTGGTCGGCGTCTGGATGATGTCGCCCCTGAACATCTGGAAGTGAGGATTACACCATGGGTGCCATGAAAGATATTGTTAAGAGCCTGTTCCTCAAGGAACTGTTCCAGGGTATGAGCGTTACCGGGCGCTATTTCTTCGCCCGCAAGATCACCGTTCAGTATCCGGAAGAGAAAACTCCGCAAAGTGCGCGCTTCCGTGGCCTGCATGCCCTGCGTCGCTACCCCAACGGGGAAGAGCGCTGCATTGCCTGCAAGCTGTGTGAAGCGGTCTGTCCGGCGATGGCCATCACCATTGAAGCGGCTCAGCGGGATGACGGTTCCCGTCGCACCACGCGCTACGACATCGACCTGACCAAGTGCATCTTCTGCGGTTTCTGCGAAGAAGCCTGCCCGGTCGATGCCATCGTCGAAACCCGCATTTTCGAGTATCACGGCGAAAAGCGCGGCGATCTCTACTACACCAAGCAGATGCTCCTGGCCAACGGCGACCGCTACGAAGCGCAGATCGCCGCTGACCGTGAAGCCGATGCCAAATTCCGCTGACGGGACCTGAAATGGAATTCAAGACTGTCGTTTTCTACTTCCTGTCGGCGATTCTGGTTTACGCCGCCCTGCGGGTGATCACTGCCCGTAACCCGGTCCATGCCGCCCTGCATCTGGTGCTGTCCTTCTTCAGCGCCGGTGGCGTATGGGCGCTGCTGCAGGCCGAGTTCCTCGCCATCTCCATCGTTCTGGTCTATGTCGGCGCGGTGATGGTGCTGTTCCTCTTCGTCGTCATGATGCTGGACATCAACATTGACCGCATTCGCGAGGGCTTCTGGAACTACCTGCCCCTGGGGGCCGTGGTCGGCCTGCTGATGGTCGTGGAAATGGGCGCCATCCTGGGTAGCCAGTACCTCGGCGCTGCCGAAGCCCAGGTGCCCCAGACTGCCGCCGGTGTCTCCAACGTCAAGGAACTGGGTCGTCTGCTCTTCACCGAGTACGTCTATCCCTTCGAACTGGCGTCGGTGATTCTGCTGGTGGCCCTGATCGCCGCCATCGTCCTGACCCATCGGGGCGCCAAGAAGACCAAGTACACCGATCCTGCTAAGCAGGTGTTCGTGAAGGCAGCCGACCGCATTCGCGTTTTGCAGATGCCGGCCGAAAAACAGGACTAAACAACGTGGCTGCGGCCTGGCCGCAGTCTGCTGAAGAAGGATAAGGGAGGCCCCTTGCTTACTCTGTCGCATTTCCTCGTGCTTGGCGCGATTCTCTTCGCCATCAGCGTGCTCGGTATCTTCCTTAACCGGAAGAACCTGATCGTGCTGCTCATGGCGATCGAACTGATGCTGCTGGCGGTGAACATGAATTTCATCGCGTTCTCCCATTACATGCAGGATCTGGCCGGGCAACTCGCCGTTTTCTTCATCCTCGTCGTCGCCGCGGCCGAATCTGCAATCGGCCTCGCCATCCTGGTGGTGCTGTTCCGCAATCTGCGCACCATCCATGTGGATGATCTGGACAGCCTGAAGGGTTAAGCATCTATGGATATGAAGAGCCTCTATCTGCTGGTTCCCCTGGCCCCCCTGGCGGGTGCCATCGTCGCCGGCCTGTTCTGCCGCGTCATTCCCCGCTGGCTGGCCCACACGGCCACCATCCTGGGGGTGGCCGTGGCGTTCATCACCTCCATCGTCATCTTCCAGGACGTGCTGGCGGGTAACAGTTTCAACGGCACCGTCTATCAGTGGCTGGCCAGCGGCGAATACAAGTTCGAAGTGGGTTTCCTGATCGACAAGCTGACGGTGACCATGATGCTGGTGGTGACCTCCGTCTCCCTGATGGTGCACCTCTACACCATCGGCTACATGCAGGAAGACCCCGGCTACAACCGCTTCTTCAGCTACATCTCGTTGTTCACCTTCTCCATGCTGATGCTGGTGATGAGCAACAACTTCATGCAGCTCTTCTTCGGCTGGGAAGCCGTGGGCCTGGTTTCCTACCTGCTGATCGGCTTCTGGTACACCCGTCCCACCGCCATCTTCGCCAACATGAAGGCCTTCCTGGTGAACCGGGTCGGCGACTTCGGTTTCATTCTCGGCATCGGCCTGGTGCTGGCCCATTTCGGCAGCCTGGACTACGCCACCGTGTTCGCCAAGGCACCTGAACTGGCTAACAAGACCATCAACATCTGGGGTTCCGCCGACTGGTCCCTCATGACCGTTGCCTGCATCTGCCTGTTCATCGGCGCCATGGGCAAATCCGCCCAAGTGCCGCTGCACGTGTGGCTGCCCGATTCCATGGAAGGCCCGACCCCCATCTCCGCCCTGATCCACGCGGCGACCATGGTGACTGCCGGCATCTTCATGGTGGCCCGCATGTCCCCGCTGTTTGAGCTGTCCGACACGGCCCTGTCCTTCGTCCTGGTGATCGGTGCCACCACCGCCCTGTTCATGGGCTTCCTCGGCATCATCCAGAACGACATCAAGCGCGTGGTGGCCTATTCCACCCTGTCCCAGTTGGGTTACATGACCGTGGCCCTGGGCGCTTCCGCCTACTCCGTGGCCATCTTCCACCTGATGACCCACGCCTTCTTCAAGGCCCTGCTGTTCCTCGGTGCCGGTTCCGTCATCATCGGCATGCACCACGACCAGGACATGCGCAACATGGGCGGCCTGCGCAAGTACATGCCCATCACCTGGATCACATCCCTGATCGGTTCCCTGGCCCTGATCGGCACGCCGTTCTTCGCCGGTTTCTACTCCAAGGATTCCATCATCGAAGCGGTGGCCCTGTCCAACATCGCCGGCGCCAAGTACGCCTACTTTGCGGTCATGGCCGGTGTCTTCATCACCGCCTTCTATTCCTTCCGCATGTATTTCCTGGTCTTCCATGGCGAGGAACGCTTTGGCAAGGCTCACCACGATCATCATGGCGACCATGAGGACGAAGAACCGGCCGACGACCACCACCACGGCCTGGCTCCCGGTCAGAAGCCCCACGAGTCTCCCTGGGTGGTGACCGTGCCCCTGATCGCCCTGGCCATTCCGTCCGTGATCATCGGTTACATCGCCATCGAGCCCATGCTCTTCGGCGACTACTTCAAGGGCGTCATCCACGTCAATGAAGAGGCCCACCCGGTGATGGAAGCCCTGCACCACCACTTCCACGGTGCCGTCGCCATGGCGCTGCACGCCGTGACCACCCCGGTGTTCTGGCTGGCCTTCTCCGGCGTTGCCCTGTCCTGGTTCTTCTACATGAAGCGCCCCGACATCCCGGCTGCCATCAAGGCCCGTTTCTCCGGTATCTACACCCTGCTGGACAACAAGTACTACTTCGACAAGTTCAACGAAGTGGTCTTTGCCGGCGGTGCCCGCCTCCTGGGCCGCGGCCTGTGGAAAGGCGGTGACGTGGCGCTGATCGACGGTCTGCTGGTGAATGGTTCCGCCCGTCTGGTGGGAGCGATCGCTTCCGTGGTCCGCTTCTTCCAGTCCGGCTACATCTACCACTATGCCTTCACCATGATCATCGGCGTGTTCGTGCTGCTGACCCTCTGGTTTAACCGCGCCTAAGCTAGAAGACTGGGATCAATATGTCTGGTTACTTGCTCTCTCTCGCCATCTGGACCCCGATTGTGGCCGGTCTGGTGGTGTTGTTCACCGGCTCCGACCGCAACGCGCCCCTGGCCCGCGGCCTGGCCCTGCTCGGAGCCGTCCTGGGTCTGCTGGTGACCCTGCCGCTCTATACCGGTTTCGACAAGGCCACCAGTGCCATGCAGTTCGTCGAACAGGCCTCCTGGATCGCTCCCTTCAACATCAACTACCACCTGGGGGTGGACGGCATTTCCATGCCTTTCGTCATCCTCAACGCCTTCATCACCATTCTGGTGGTGCTGGCCGGCTGGAAGGTGATCGAGCAGCGGGTGGCCCAGTACAACGCCGCGTTCCTGATCATGTCCGGTCTGCTCAACGGCATCTTCTGTGCTCTGGACGGCGTGCTGTTCTACGTCTTCTTCGAAGCCAGCCTGATTCCCCTGTACCTGATCATCGGCATGTGGGGCGGCCCCAACCGGGTTTACGCCGCCATCAAGTTCTTCCTCTACACCCTGATGGGCTCCCTGCTGTTCCTGATCGCCCTGATCTATCTCTTCTTCCAGTCCGGCGGTTCCTTCTCCATCCAGGACTGGCATCAGCTGCCCCTAGATCTGACCACCCAGATCTGGCTGTTCCTGGCTTTCCTGGTGGCCTTCGCCGTCAAGGTGCCGATGTGGCCGGTGCACACCTGGCTGCCCGATGCCCACGTGGAAGCGCCCACCGGCGGTTCCGTGGTGCTGGCCGCTATCGCCCTGAAGCTCGGTGCCTACGGTTTCCTGCGCTTCTCCCTGCCCATCGCTCCCGATGCATCCCATGAGCTGTCCGGCCTGATGATCGGCCTGTCCCTCATTGCCGTCATCTACATCGGTTTCGTTGCCCTGGTGCAGGCCGACATGAAGAAGCTGGTGGCCTACTCCTCCATCGCCCACATGGGCTTCGTCACCCTGGGCTTCTTCATGCTCAACCCCCTGGGCGTCGAGGGTGCGCTGGTGCAGATGATTTCCCACGGCTTCGTTTCCGGCGCCATGTTCCTTTGCATCGGCGTGCTGTATGACCGCATGCACAGCCGCCAGATCGCCGATTACGGCGGCGTGGTGAACACCATGCCCAAGTTTGCCGCCTTCTTCATGCTCTTCTCCATGGCCAATGCCGGCCTGCCTGCCACTTCTGGCTTCGTCGGCGAGTTCATGGTGATCCTGGGGGCCGTCGAGTACAACTTCTGGGTTGCTTTCGCTGCCGCCACCACCATGATCGTTGGCGCTGCCTACACCCTCTGGATGTACAAGCGGGTGGTTTTCGGCGCCGTTGCCAACAGCCACGTGGCCGAACTGGAAGACATCAATGCACGGGAATTCTTCTTCCTCGCCATCCTGGCCCTGTGCGTCCTGGGCATGGGCCTGTATCCCCTGCCTTTCACCGAAGTGATGCATGCGTCGGTCAATGACCTGCTGCAGCACGTGGCCCAGAGCAAACTCCAATAATGGAAGCCGCCATGCTGACGAATTTCGTTATTCCCGACCTGCTGCCGGCAGCGCCGGAACTCTTCATCCTGGCCATGGCCTGCGTGATCCTCATTGTGGACCTGTTCGTCAAGAGCAAGGCCCGCACCCTGACCTTTGCGCTGACCCAGCTGACCCTGGTCGGTTGCGCCGCCATCACCTACATGACCAGCACGGGGGAGATCACCTATACCTTCTCCAACATGTTCGTCGATGACCTGATGGCGGACCTGCTGAAGCTGTTCCTCGACCTCACGGTCATCGTGGTGCTCTTCTATGCCCGCGGCTACATCGCCGAGCGGGTCTCCATGGCCAAGGGCGAGTTCTACGTCCTGGTGCTGCTGGCGACCCTGGGCATGATGGTGATGATTTCCGCCAACCATCTGCTGACCCTGTACCTGGGCCTGGAAATGATGTCCCTGTCGGTCTACGCCATGGTCGCCCTGAACCGGGATTCGACCCAGGCCACCGAAGCCGCCATGAAGTACTTCGTGCTCGGCGCCCTGGCCTCCGGCCTGCTGCTGTACGGCATCTCCATGGTCTACGGCGCCACCGGCACCCTGGAAATCACCCAGGTGGCCCAGGCCCTGGCCCAGGGCGCGGTCAATAAGACCATCCTGGTCTTCGGCCTGGTGTTCCTGGTAGCCGGCATTGCCTTCAAGCTGGGCGTGGTTCCCTTCCACATGTGGATTCCGGACGTCTATCACGGCGCTCCCACCCCGGTGACCCTGTTCATTGCCTCCGCTCCCAAGCTGGCCGCCTTCGCCATGGTCATCCGCCTGCTGGTCAACGGCCTGTTCTTCCTGGCGCCCGACTGGCAGCAGATGCTGATGATCCTGGCCGTGCTGTCCATGGCCATCGGTAACCT
Organism: Azospira sp. MPR-E4; assembly: GCF_058809645.1. NCBI lineage: Bacteria > Pseudomonadati > Pseudomonadota > Betaproteobacteria > Rhodocyclales > Rhodocyclaceae > Azospira > Azospira sp. MPR-E4. The sequence continues at coordinate 24,696 of NZ_JBXAST010000037.1, forward strand.
GGCTGCCATCGCCCAGACCAACATCAAGCGCATGCTGGCCTATTCCGCCATCTCCCACATGGGCTTCATGCTGCTCGGCATGGTTTCCGGCGTGGTCGGCGGCGATGCCCGTTTCGCCCTGAATGCCTACAGCTCCTCCATGTTCTACATGGTGGCCTACGTCATCACCAGCGTGGCCGGCTTCGGCATGATCCTGCTGCTGGCCCGGGCCGGTTTCGAGGCCGACTCCCTGGATGATTTCAAGGGCCTGAACAAGCGCAGCCCCTGGTTCGCCAGCATGATGATGGTGGTGATGCTGTCCATGGCCGGCATCCCGTTCTTCGTCGGCTTCTTCGCCAAGTTCGCAGTGCTGCAGGCGGTCGTCGCCGCCGGTTACATGTGGCTGGCCATCGCCGCCGTGCTGTTCTCCCTGATCGGCGCCTTCTACTACCTGCGGGTGGTGAAGCTGATGTACTTCGATGCTCCCCTGGACGAAACCCCCATCGCCGCCGGCTTCGACACCAAGCTGCTGCTGTCCGCCAACGGCCTGGCCGTGGCCCTGCTGGGTCTGTTCCCCCAGACCCTGATGTACCTCTGCGCCGTGGCCCTGGTGCGCTCCCTCTGAGGCGCCCTCCAGCCCCGCTCAGCAACGCCCCGGCAGCCCCGGGGCGTTTTCTTTTTCCTTGTTGCAACCCTTGCCGGAGCCATGCGTGGAACGTCAAACCAAGCCCGATGCCCATCTCGTCGAAGAAACCCTGAGTACCGAGCAGGTCTGGCGGGGCCGCCTGCTCGATGTTCGCTGTGACCAGGTGCGTCTGCCGGACGCCCATGAGGGGGTGCGGGAGTACATTGTCCATCCCGGTGCCGTGGTGATCATTGCCGTGCTCGATAATGGCAAGCTGCTTTTCGAACGTCAGTACCGCCACCCGGTGGGGCAGGTGTTCCTCGAACTGCCTGCCGGCAAGATCGATCCGGGGGAGGAAATACTGAAGACCGCCATCCGCGAACTGCGTGAGGAAACCGGCCATGCCGCGGGTCAATGGCGCTATCTGGGGGTCATGCATCCCTGCATCGGCTACTCCAACGAGCGCATCGAAATATTCCTGGCCCGGGAACTGATCCGGGAGTCGGCTCCCCAGTTGGATCACGGCGAGCACCTGGAGGTGATAGAAATGTCCCTGGAGGAGGCTGCCGCCGCCATCCGCGACGGGCGCCTGACCGATGCCAAGACCATCACCGCCCTCTATTGGGCGGAAAAGGTGCTGCTGGAAGGTTGGTGATCCAGGTCATCAAAGCAAAAGGCCCGCAATAGCGGGCCTTTTGCTTGATATCAGCCGTTGCTCAGACGGTGTCGTCGCAGACCACCCGGTCGCGGCCGCTCTGCTTGGCGCGGTACATGCGCTGGTCAGCCTTTTCCACCAGGGTTTTCCAGTCCAGGGTCTGGTCTTCCAGGCGCTCGGCGATGCCGATGCTGGCGGTCACCGGCGAGCCGTCCGGACGCAGGCCGAAGCCGGCCTGGCGCATCCGCCGCATGGCCTGCTGGGCCTGTTCCAGGTCCGTGTTGGGCATGATCAGGATGAATTCCTCGCCGCCCCAGCGGGCCAGCATGTCGCCCCGGCGCAGATTGTTCGAAATGGAGTCGGTGGCGCCCACCAGGACGCTGTCGCCGGCTTCGTGGCCATAGCGGTCATTGACGGCCTTGAAGTTGTCCAGGTCGAGGAAGGCGATGGCCAGGGGAGCGTTGCTGCGGGTGGAGATGATGAACTGCAGTTCCAGCACTTCCTCGCCGCTGCGGCGGGAGAAAATGCCGGTAAGGGGGTCCCGCACGGCCTGGCGCACCAGGGCGATCATGAAGGCGAGCTGGGATAGTCCGGCCAGGGTGGACACACCGGTGATCAGGGTCAGCAGCCAGAAGGCGCCGGCAAAAGACGGCCAGTCCAGTGTGGCCCAGCTGATGATGCCGGAGACGGCCTGGGCCAGCAGCATGGGCAGGGCGAAGAGGATGTTCTCCAGCAGGGTCAGGGGGAAGATGGAGAGTCCCGCCAGCAGGACGAAGGGCAGGAAGGCGTAGCCGGCACCGATGGCGGCCTGCATGCCGGTCAGCTGGTAATTGACCAGCAACTGGTGGGTGGCGACGTAGAAGACGGTGGGGATGGCAAACAGTATGGCCATGGCCCGGTAGGCGTCCGTGAGGCTGCCGGAGGGGCGGTAGTAGAGCACCAGCAGGGCAAAGGCGACACTGGCCAGGATGCGCATGGAAGCCAGGGCGAACCACAACGGGAAGGGGAAGACCAGGTAGTCGATGATGCTCCACAGGGGCGTCAGGACGGCGAAGAGGAAGGCGAACAGGCGCACCCGGTTCACGATCATGGTCGCACGCCGCCGGGAGAGCAGAGTGAGGTGGAAATGGGGTGACACCAGCCAGGCCAGCTCGGCCTGGTTCAGCTCGCCGGGCATGAGGCCGGTGAGGCGGTGCCAGACGATATGTGCAAGTCGACTGGTCATGAAAAAGGGTCTTTTGTCTCGATGTAGCCTGTCGTGTTGTTGGTTGTACGGTGCCCCAAAAACAAGGGCAGCCCGCAGGCTGCCCGAGAGGATAGCATCAAATTGTTGCGCTGCGCTTAGCCGCAGGAGCCCACGGCGCCGCAGGCGGTGCAGAATTCGCAGCCATCCTTTTTGATGACCGTGGTATTGCCGCATTCACTGCACAGCTTGCCCTGGGTGGGGCGGACGCTGTTGGAGGCTTCTTCCGGCGCTTCCAGGATGCCCATCTGCTGCAGGGGCACGCCCTGCTCATCGAGGATGCCGAGCATGGCGTAGCGGTGGATGATGAGCTGGGCCAGGTAAGCCACCGTGGAGGGGTAGTTGGTCTGGCGGCGGGTGCCGGGCACGAAGGCCATGAAGTCACCCAGGGGTTCCGGGTAGTCCAGCAGCTTGCGCAGCTTCATGCCGATCCAGGCCGGGTCCACCACCCGCATGTCGAGGGACAGCAGCTTGCACAGGCCGTCCAGGGCGCGCGGATAGTTGCCGGAGAGCCACATGGAGTAGGGGCGGGTGACGCCGTCGGGCAGGGTGATTTCCTTCAGGCCCAGGACGAAGTCTTCGCCGGTGGTCGGGTTGAAGACATCCACCGTCCAGGACAGGGTGCCGTCGGTGCCGGTCTTCGGTTCCTTGGCGCTGAACATGGCGTCCACCACCGGAGTCGGGCCTTCGTGCTTCATGGCACCCAACTGCTCCACACGCCAGTGGATCACCTGGGCCATGGCGGAAACGATGGAGGGCATGCGCTTGTGCTCGCCGTGGGGCGGGAAGGGCAGGTCGAAGGCGTCGCCCGGGGTCTTGGCCAGGGCATCCAGCTTCATTTCCAGCAGGCCCCGGTCATTGGCCCGCATGTCCATGGACAGGGTCTTGGCCACGGCACCCAGGCCGCGGGGCACGTCAGGACCGTTCACCCAGATCTCGAAGGGCCAGGAGCGGCGCGGGGCGCCTTCCTCTTCCTGCTCCACATGGCCGACGAAGAGGGCGAACTTGCCCTGGGGGTAATCGAGCATGTAGGTCCAGGCCATGTTGCCTTCCGGCAGGGTGGGGCGGCCGGGCCAGCGCAGGGAGGCCAGCACGGGGGCCGGCAGGTTCTTGATGGAGAGGCGGCGGTTGGCGTCGGAGACGAAATCCTGAGGGTGATTCTTTTCCTCTTCAGCCTGGGCCTGGGCCTTGGTCGGCTCGACGGAGAGCACGGAGCCCAGGATGCTGTTGGGCCGGTAGGTGGCCAGGCCCTTGAGGCCGGACTTCCAGGCTTCCACGTAGAGGTCCTGGAAATCCTCGTAGGGGTAGTCGCCGGGCACGTTCACCGTCTTGGAGATAGCGGTATCGATGTAGGGGGCGACGGCTGCCACCATGTCCTTGTGGGCGGCGGCGGAAATTTCCAGGGCGGTGACGAAGTAGTCGGGCAGCTTTTCCACATTGCCGCCCTGGTGCTTGTAAAGGCGCCAGGCGTAGTCTTCCACCGCGTATTCCTTCAGGGTGCCGTCGGGCATGCGCTTCTTCCGGTTGTAGGTCCAGGAGAAGGGCGGCTCGATGCCGTTGGAGGCATTGTCGGCGAAGGCCAGGGAAATGGTGCCGGTGGGGGCGATGGAGAGCAGGTGGGAATTGCGCAGGCCGTGCTTGCGGATTTCGGCCTTGACCTCGTTGGGCAGGCGGGAGGCAAAGTTGCCGCCGGAAAGGTACAGCTCGGCGTTGAAGAGGGGGAAGGCGCCCCGTTCCTTGGCCATTTCCACGGAGGTCAGGTAGGCGGTGTCGCGCATGAATTCGGAAATGCGGGAGGCCATGGCCCGGGCTTCGGCCCGGTCGTAGCGCAGGCGCAGCATGGCCAGGGCGTCGCCCAGGCCGGTGAAGCCGAGGCCGATGCGGCGTTTGTTGGCGGCTTCTTCCTTCTGCCGTTCCAGGGGCCAGTGGGTGGCGTCCAGCACGTTGTCCAGCATGCGGGTGGACACCTTGATCACTTCACCGAAAGCGTCGAAGTCGAACTCGGCCTGTTCGGAGAAGGCGTTCTTGACGAACAGGGTCAGGTTGATGGAACCCAGGCAGCAGCAGCCGTAGGGCGGCAGGGGCTGTTCGGCGCAGGGGTTGGTGGCCTCGATCTGCTCGCAGTAATTGAGGTTGTTGTCCTTGTTGATGCGGTCCAGGAAGAGGATGCCGGGTTCGGCGTGGTCGTAGGTGGACTTCATCACCTGGTCCCACAGGTCCCGGGCCCGTACCTTGCGATAGACCCACATGCCGTCCTCGCGCTGGAAGGCGCCCTGGGACTTCATGTCGGCGTTGGGTTCGGCCTTGTGCACCAGTTCCACCTCGCCATCGGCTTCCACTGCCTGCATGAAGGCATCGGTGACGCCCAGGGAGATGTTGAAGTTGGTCAGGTCGCCCTTGTCCTTGGCGTGGATGAAGTCCTCGATGTCCGGATGGTCGCAGCGCAGCACGCCCATCTGGGCGCCGCGGCGGGCGCCGGCGGATTCCACGGTCTCGCAGGAGCGGTCGAAGACGCGCATGTAGGAGACGGGGCCGGAGGCGCGGGACTGGGTGCCCTTGACCTGGGCGCCCACGGGGCGGATGGAGGAGAAGTCGTAGCCGACGCCGCCACCGCGACGCATGGTCTCGGCGGCCTGGGCCAGGGCGGTGTAGATGCCGGGGCGGCCGTCCACCACTTCGACGATGGAGTCGCCGACCGGCTGCACGAAGCAGTTGATCAGGGTGGCGGCGAGATCGGTGCCGGCGGCGGAGTTGATGCGGCCGGCGGGGACGAAACCGTTTTCCTGGGCCCAGAGGAATTTTTCTTCCCACTTGGCCCGGTCCTTCTCGTGTTCGACGGCGGCCAGGGCGCGGGCAACGCGGCGGCGCACGTCATGCACGTTCATTTCCTTGCCCTTGGCGTACTTTTCCACCAGCACTTCGGTGGAGATTTCCTGCTCGGGCAGCGGGGCAAATTCGGGTGCTTCGGGAATGGCGGACAGGGAGAGCTGTTCGGCGACCTGATTCATGGGTTTCCTCTCCAAAAATGTGGGTATGCGGTTGGTAATATGCCCCGGTAGTCCGGAGTCGAATGGGAGGTAAAGCTACTACATGTAGTAGTACTAGGCAAATGCTTGACTAGATGTAGTTGTTGCGCTGTTCCCCGGGTGGTTCGCGGAAAGGCTGGAAAAATCAGGATTGGCACATTTTTTGACAATAAAACGGTGGTTCCGTTTGCAGCCGGTGGAACAAAAGAATACCTGGGGGG
>NZ_JBXAST010000038.1:0-29980 GCF_058809645.1 Azospira sp. MPR-E4
GGCCCCTGTAGCCCCCAACAACGCCACGCCCCTTTCCGGCGGCGTTCCCATCACCCAATACAGCTATGACGGTGCCAATTACTACGACAGCAAGGATGCCGCCTGCTCCGCTGTCGCCCCGGGCCGCCTGACCTGGTGCCAAGCCTATAGCTCCAGCTGGGTCAGTGGTGGTGCCGCCATCACCGATGGCGTCTGTAAAACCTCCTGCTGCCTGGCCGAAGGCGGTTGCAACTACTTCCCGGAAACCATGTACACCCGCAACACCACATCGGCCACCACCTGCCCCAAGGGTTACGTCGTTTCCGGCACCAGCTGCGCCCTCTCCGATCCCCGGGAAGCCGTCCCGGATAAGAACTGTGACCTCAAATTCGGCAACTCCAAATTCGTCTATCACAACGACCCCGATTGCCCCCAAGGCACCAACCTGGACAACAACAAACTCCAGCCCGGCCTGCGCAATGATGGCCGCACCGCCTTTGTCTCCGGTGTCGATTCCTCGGGCCGCCCCGTCATCATTGAAGTGGTCGTAATGCCTGACGGCACCCAAATCGAAATCCACCGCTACACCCAGGTCTCCACCGGCGACACCCCCGCCGTCCAGACCCAGACCACCACCGTCAATCCCCAGACCGGCCAGATCACCGGCACCCAGACCTCCACCAATCCCGGCACCATCACCCAGCCGAACACCACCCCCACCACCGGCACGGACAACGGCACACCGACGGACACCCCTACCGCCAACACCGATCCCACCAAGGAAGCCACCATCACCTGCGGCCTACCCGGAACGCCGGCCTGCTCCATCGACGATACCGGCTTCACGAGCAAAGATGCCGTCGGCGATAAGGTCACCACCGCCACCGCCCAACTGGACGCCCTCAAGACCTCCATTGAGAACACCGGAAGCAACCTGCCCAGCATTGGCAGGGACTGGTTCCCCTCCCTCCTTCCCGGTACTGCCGTTGCCTGCCATCCGCTGCCGATCACCATCGGCCTCAGCAAAGGCCCCATGGCCGGCATGACCCACACCGAGAACATGGACCTGTGCCCGCATTTTGACGTTGTGCGGCAAATCCTCGGCTACCTCCTGGGCATCTGGACCCTCTGGCACATCTGGCGTCGTTTCACCGACTCCAACAAAGGAGAATGACATGCCAATCTTTGCCGCCTTTCTCTTTAACGTCTTTTCCGCCCTCTTCGGCTTTCTCGCCACCTACTTCACCAAGCGGATCGCCCTGGGGGCTGCCGCTGTCGCCATGGTCCTTGCCGTCACGGTGACTTTCTACACTCTCATTAAATCCCTGGTCGCCGGGATCATGGGCAACATCACCAACGAATGGTTGCTCATGGGCATCTACGCCTGCATTCCCGGCAACTTTGAAACCTGCCTCACCGCCATCCTGGTAGCCGACACCGCCGCCTTCCTCTACCGCTACCAGCTCGCCAATATCCGCATGCTCCTGGGGTCGTAATGAGCGACGCAATCCTGCTCCACGGCAAGCGCGGCGCAGGCAAATCCCTGGGCGCGGTGCATTTCATCCAGCGCTATCTTTCCGAAGGTCGGCAGGTCGCCACCAACCTCGACATATTCCCGGAGAAGCTACTCCATGCGTCCTCCCGGGCCGTGGTCTATCGCCTCCCCGACCATCCCAAGGCCACCGACCTCGAAGCCCTACCCCCTGGCAACCCCAATCCTCTGGACGAAGAACGAAACGGCCTCCTGGTCCTGGATGAACTCGCCACCTTCCTCAACTCCCGCAGTTGGCAGGCCGGTGACCGGGCCGCCGTCATTTCCTTCCTCGCCCAATCCCGCAAATACGGCTGGGATTTACTGCTGATCGCCCAAGGCCCCGGAATGATCGACAAACAAATCCGGGATTCCCTCATTGAACTGCAAGGCCAGTTCCGCCGCATGGACAAAGTGCGCGTCCCCTTCCTGGGCGTCCTCTGGAAACACATCACCGGCAAGCCTCTTCGCTTCCCCAAGGTGCACGTCGTCGCCCTCCGCTACGGCTTCGACAAGGCCGCGCCCATCTTCGACACCATGTGGTTCTTTGGCCGGGCCCTGTGGGAAGGCTACGACACCCTGCAAAAGATCAGTGCCGAATACGGCAACCAGCACCTCTACACCGTTCTTAGCCCCTGGCACACCAAAGGCCGCTATCTGGGAGTTTGGGCCATGTACAAAAATCTAGTGATTTCCGCCCTGCTGGTCGGTGCCTTCTTCGGCGCCATCGGTGGCTATGGCTTCGCCCATTTCAAGGGCCAGCAGGTCGCCACCACACCCGTCGAACGCATCAGTTCCGATGTGGAAGTGGCCGGAGTCATCCGCGAAGAGGACTACACCCAAGTCATTCTCACCGACGGCACAACCGCCCTCGCCTCCGCCATCAAGGCCGACGTCACCGGAGAACGCTATCTCGTCGCCGGCACCTGGTACAGAAAGGTCAAATGATGAAACGCTGGCTGCTCCTGCTCTGCCTGCCCTTCCATGTCCTGGCCGCCGATGTGGGCCTGGACCTCCGCAACGTTGGTGTCGTCGAACTGGCCGAAGGCGTGGTCAAAGGCATACTCCACCGGGACTACGTGATTGCCCCGGAGGTCCAGGGCAACACGGCCAAGCTCACCATGTCCCTCAAGTCCCTGGACAAAGAACAGGTCCTGCCCGTCCTGCAAACCGTCCTGGCCGGCGCCGGTATCGAGATCCAGGAAAGAAACGGCGTCCTGTTCATCGGTGCCAGGAAGGATCTGCCCCTTCCCCCCACACCCCAGCCCGGTCAACCCCAGCCCATGCTGCAAGGCCAGCCCTACGGCTACGGCCAGCCATTCCAGAACAGTCAATTTCAGGGCATGCCGCCAGTGGCCCCCAAGGAACTCGCCTTCCACCGCCCCCGGGGCAAGTCCATTGAATTTCTCTCCTCCGTCGCCCGCATCGGCGGGGCCTACGTTCCTGACCTCAAGGGCAAGGGAGATGTGGTGGTCTTTGGTGGAGAGCCGGAAGTAGTGGCTCGCGTCAAAGCCATCCTGGAACAAGTCGACATCGCCACCCCGTCCCTGCTGGTCAAAGCCGCCCTGGTCGAATACACCGAAGGCGAAAGCTCGTCCCGCTCCCTGTCCCTGGCTTTGACCGCCCTGGCCGGAAAGCTGGGCCTTGCCTATCAAGCCGGCCAAGCCCTCGCCAACAGGCTCAACTGGCAAGGCACCACCCTGCAAGCGGCCCTCACCGCCATCGATGGGGACCGGCGCTTTAAGTACGTTGCCGAACCATCCTTGCGCGTCATGGATGGCGAATCAGCGCGTTTCGTGGTCGGCTCCGAGGTGCCGACCCGGGCCGGGGCCGTTATCGACAAATCAGGCAATCCCGTCCAGTCCATCGAATACCGGACTGCCGGTGTCGTCATCACCGTCGCCCCCAAGGTCATGCAGGATTCCATCATGGTCAAGATCGGCCAGCAGGTGTCCAGCTTCGCCCTCACCACCACCAGCGGCATAGACTCTCCCACCATCCTCAAACGCGAAGCCGAAACCACGGTTACCACCCAGGATGGGGAACTCATTGTGATTGCCGGCATGGATGAATCCAGGGAAACCGATAGTCGGGATGGCCTCTCCTTCCTGCCCTCGTTTCTGCGTAGCAAGAACGAGGACAAAACCCGCTCCCAAATGCTGCTTCTGGTTGAGGTGCAACGGAGCAATGCGGGAGGGGCATCAGGGGTGCCGGCGCCTGCGCCGGCCCCCTGATGCCCCTCGGGAGACGGGCCTGTAGCACGTCTCACAGAAAAGCAGAAAAAGGACCGTTGGACCACATTTCAACACTATGCAACACAAGGGCGAATATGAATAAGAAGCTAAAGACATGGGAGCGCTACTCCCTGGAAAGTCTCGTTGAGAACGTCACCGATCCCCGTGGCCGCCTCTTCTTCTCCGAGCTAGGCCAGATCAACCTGGGGGGCGTAAAAGTCCTCCATGCGGGCCTGGATACCGTCAAACAGCTTTACTCCGGGGAAATCCGCCTGGAACTGCTGGAACAGGTCGAACGCCTCTACAGCGAAGGCTTCGGCGAGTGCATCGAACTAGGCGGCCATGTCTGGATGATTGGCTCCGGCGGGGCCTCTGGCTACCAATTCCGCCTGCAAAACTCCGACCTCGGCCTGATCCTCTTCCTCAAGTCCCGCTATGCAGAAAAGGACAAGGAATCCTCCCACCTCAAAATCGAGTGCTCCCCTCACTGGCTCCTGCCCCGCTCCATTGAAACCATGAAACAGGAACTGGATACCCTGGCCGCCCAGGTACTGCACCAGCCCCAGGCCAAAGGCTGCGCCCCCCATATCTGTGTCGATGTGCAAGGCTGGGAGCCGCCCGCCAACTTCTCCGACCGCTTGGTTACCCGGGCTCGTCGCATCCTCTCCCATGACTCCTGCAAAGTCCTCTACATGGACTTGGGAGAAGTCGCCTTACGCTACAACCAGGGCCAGTCCTATTTGTTCGGCTCCGCTTCCAGTGTCCAGATGGCCGTCTATCGGAAAGACATTCAAGCCAAGGCCACGGACAAGCTGGATTTTTGGCAAGACACCTGGAACCGCAAGGCAGGCGACAGCTACGACACCCCTGCCTACAACCCCGATCTGCCCGTCTGGCGTATCGAACTCCGCTTTCATCACGCCGTCCTGGCCGAATTCGCCCGGGGCGCTGCCGAACAACTCGAATACGGCTCAAGCCTTCAGGCGGGCATCTGGTCCCATATCCAGGGCGTTTCCCAGCACCTCACCGGCCTCTGGCGCTACGGCCTCAACGGCTTTCGCCTGGAAGTCCAGGGAGAGCGCCCCAGCAGCCGCTATTTGGATCCTTTCTGGCAACTGCTAGGCGAAGACATTACCTATTTCGCGCCAGTCGGTGACCTTGACTACAAGCGGGTCAAAAAGACCCCTGGCATGGGCTGTGAAAAGAATCTCATGCTTGCCCTTGGCAACCTGTTAAGTCTCTATGCGAGACACCGATTTAAACCAAAAAAAGCCCTGGAATGCCTCAAGGCATCAGGCATCTATGACGACCTTTATGCCTACATGCAGCGCAAGGCGGATGCCAACTTCCGCATCTTCCAAGAGTCCCAGATTCTTGAATTCGTCACCAAGGCGCTACAGCTAAGAACACTCCTGGGCAAAGCCGCCTGATAGGAACAACCATGGGCCTATTCCTGACCTCCGAACAACTGGAAGACCTGACGGACGCCAAGCGTCGGGACTTGCAAATCGCATGGCTGGAAAAGAACGGCTGGGAATTTGAAATCTCCCGCCTGGGCAATCCCAAGGTCTTGCTGGCCTATATGGAAAAGCGCATGGGCCTGTACAGCCCGGACCCCAAGGCATCCACCGAACCCGATTTCACCCATTGGGAACAACAAACAGCATGATCGGCAGGCGCAAGAAAAATCTAACGCTCGGCATGTCTCGCCTCTATGTCTACCAAGGCAAACGAGTCACGACCTACTACACCATCACCCCGGCCAACGAGCGCATCAACCTTGGGCATGACCTCAAGGAAGCAAAGAGAAAGCTCCTGGCCATGGATGGTGAAATCTACCGTCCCGGCACCGTCGGTGAACTCTTGGCCGACCTCATGGACTATCGGCAAAGCAAAGTATCGGCAGGCAAGCTGGCCCTCACCACGCTGCAATCCAATGAGCTTGAAGCCGAAGAACTCAAAAAGGTTTTCGGCAAGATGCGCCCGGAGGATGTAAAGCCAATGCACGTTTGGCAATACCTCCACAAATACCGGGGCAAGGAATCACCCGTCAGGGCAAACCGGGAAATCGCCCTGCTCTCTTCCATGTTCAATCGAGCGATGGGAGCCGGGATCGTAGATCGGAATCCATGCGTTGGGGTTGAACGCAACGAAGAAACGCCAAGGGATAGGCTCGTATCGGATAGGGAGCTAAAAGGCTTCTGCAAGTTCGCATGGAATAAGGGATACCCAGGCAGACAAATAGCCCTGGCCCTCGCCATTGCTTATCTCACCGGTAAGGGTCAGGGTCAGATCATCCGCTTAGCCACATCCCAGCTAAATGCAGAAGGCATTACCTTCGGCAAACGCAAGCGCGGTGCAGCTACCTTGGTTGAGTGGTCGAGACGCCTAAAACGCTACGTCCAGGCAGCCCTGGATCAGCCCTGCGACATAGTCCCAGCCTACGTTATCCGCACCCAGCGAGGCTCCCCATACACCTCAAGCGGATTCAAGAGTATTTGGCAGCGGCTGATAAACGAATGGGTGGAAAAAGGGAACGAAAGATTCACTTTCCACGATTTGAGGGCAAAAACTGTAACTGATGTAATTGAGCAAGGCCGGAAAGCAAGCGAACTCACGGGCCACAAAACCGAGTCCATAGTTGCCTCGGTATATGACCGCAGAAGAGTAAGAAAAGCCCGGGCGGTAAAGTGATCTTACAAAGTCCAGGAATGAACTTACAAAATCGCGGGGGAAGAAAACGAAAAGCCCGCGTAACCTAATGATTACGCGGGCTTATTTTGGGGCGATATACCGGGATCGAACCGGTGACACCTGGAATCACAATCCAGTGCTCTACCAACTGAGCTAATACCGCCACTGAAACCTGTTTGGCGCGCCCGGCGAGGCTCGAACTCACAACCTACGGCTTAGAAGGCCGTTGCTCTATCCTGTTGAGCTACGGGCGCTAATTCTCGCTCGCCTTGGGTGCAACCTGTATCTGCTGGTCGGGGCGGTGGGATTCGAACTCACGACCCTCTGCTCCCAAAGCAGATGCGCTACCAGGCTGCGCTACGCCCCGAAGAGACGCGAATTCTACACATGCCCCCCGGGGTGGTCAAGCGCCAAAAGTAGTTTTTTTTCGTGCAATCAATGATTGTTGCAGGTAAGATGCTTTTCTGATATTTAATCGCCTTTTTGCACAAACACGGATGGTCTTCGAACATGGCTGAAGATTTGCTCCACAAACATTTCACGCCCTACGTCCCCAAGAAGGGCGAGGAATACATGAACAGCAAGCAGCTGGCTCACTTCCGCGCCATTCTTGGCACGCTGAAGCAGGAGTTGATGGCTGACATCGAGCGCACGGTGCATACCATGCAGGATGAAGCCACTGTCTTTGCCGACCCCAACGACCGGGCCAGCCAGGAAACGGATATCGCCCTGGAACTGCGCAACCGGGACCGGGAGCGCAAGCTGATCAAGAAGATCGACGAGACCCTGGGTCGCATCGATTCCGGCGACTACGGCTTCTGCGACAAGTGCGGCGTGGAAATCGGCATCAAGCGCCTGGAAGCCCGCCCCACGGCAACCCTGTGCATCGACTGCAAGACCCTGGAGGAACTGCGGGAAAAGCAGGTCGCCAAGTAAGCGGAGCACTCCGCCGCAAAAAAGCGCAGCCTCGGCTGCGCTTTTTTATTGTCGGCGGATCAAACTATGAAAAAGGGCGCCGAAGCGCCCTTTTTCCTTTGCAACGGTGAAAAACTTACTGTTGCGGTTCTGCAGCCACGGCGGGAGCAGCCTCTTCGGCAGCCACAGCCTTCATGGACAGGCGGATGCGACCCTTCTCGTCGGTTTCCAGAACCTTGACGCGGACGACCTGACCTTCCTTGAGGTAGTCGGCCACGGCATTGACGCGCTCGTTGGCGATCTGGGAGATGTGCAGCAGACCATCCTTGCCCGGCAGGACACTGACGATGGCACCGAAGTCCAGAATCTTCAGCACAGGACCTTCGTAGACCTTGCCCACTTCCACTTCAGCGGTGATGGCTTCGATGCGCTTGCGGGCCATCTCGGCGGCTTCACCGTCGGTGGAGGCAATGGTGATGGTGCCGTCGTCCTGGATGTCGATGGAAGTACCGGTTTCCTCGGTCAGGGCACGGATCACAGCACCACCCTTGCCGATCACGTCACGGATTTTTTCCGGATTGATCTTCATGGTGTACAGACGGGGAGCGTAAGCGGACATTTCCGTACGCGGAGCATCCTGGGCATCCTGCATGATGTTCAGGATGTGCAGGCGACCGGCCTTGGCCTGATCCAGCGCCACCGCCATGATTTCCTTGGTGATGCCCTGGATCTTGATGTCCATCTGCAGGGCGGTGATACCGGAATCGGTACCGGCCACCTTGAAGTCCATGTCGCCCAGGTGATCTTCGTCACCCAGGATGTCGGTCAGCACGGCGAAGCGGTTGCCTTCCTTGATCAGACCCATGGCGATACCGGCCACGTGGGACTTGAGGGGCACGCCAGCATCCATCAGCGCCAGGGAGCCGCCACAGACGGAAGCCATGGAGGAGGAGCCGTTGGATTCGGTGATCTCGGACACGACGCGCATGGAGTAGGAGAACTCGTCGGCGGGCGGCAGCACGGCGAGCAGGGCGCGCTTGGCCAGACGACCGTGACCGATCTCGCGACGCTTGGGGGAACCGACGCGGCCGGTTTCGCCAGTGGCGTAGGGAGGCATGTTGTAGTGCAGCATGAAGCGGTCTTTGTACTCGCCGGCCAGGGCGTCGATGATCTGCTCGTCGCGGCTGGTACCGAGGGTGGCCACCACCAGACCCTGGGTCTCACCACGGGTGAACAGGGCGGAACCGTGGGTACGGGGCAGCACGCCGGTGCGCACGGTGATGGGACGCACGGTGCGGGTGTCGCGACCGTCGATGCGGGGCTCGCCGGCCAGGATGCGGCCGCGGACGATGGCGGCTTCCATGGCGAAGAACAGGTCGGCCACGGTGTTTTCGTCGGGAGCATCTTCACCCTGGCACAGGGCGGCAACGGCTTCGCTGCGGATTTCCTTGACGCGCTGGCTGCGGGTCTGCTTGCTGGTGATGCTGTAAGCCTCTTCCAGTTTGGCCTTGACCAGAGCTTCCAGCTTGCCCACCAGGACCTGGTCCTGGGCCGGAGCCTGCCATTCCCATTCGGGCTTGCCGGCTTCTTCCACCAGTTCATTGATGGCGTTGATGACGGCCTGCATCTGCTCGTGGCCGTAGACCACGGCGCCCAGCATGACTTCTTCGGAGAGTTCCTTGGCTTCGGATTCCACCATCAGCACGGCAGACTGGGTGCCGGCAACCACCAGGTCCAGCTTGCTGTCCTTGAGCTGGGTGGCGGAGGGATTCAGCACGTACTGGCCGTCGATGTAGCCGACGCGGGCGGCACCGATGGGGCCGGAGAAGGGAATGCCGGAAATGGCCAAGGCAGCGGAGGCGCCGATCAGGGCGGGAATGTCGGAATCCACTTCGGGATTCAGGGACATGACGGTCGCCACCACCTGGACTTCGTTGTAGAAGCCTTCAGGGAACAGGGGGCGGATGGGACGGTCGATCAGGCGGGAGGTCAGGGTTTCCTTTTCGGAAGGACGGCCTTCGCGCTTGAAGAAGCCACCGGGGATCTTGCCGGCAGCGTAGGTCTTCTCGACATAGTCGACGGTCAGGGGGAAGAAATCCTGACCCGGCTTGGCTTGCTTGGCGCCGACCACGGTCACCAGGACCACGGTGTCGTCAACGGTGACCAGTACGGCGCCGGAGGCCTGGCGAGCAATCTCGCCGGTTTCCAGAGTGACCTGATGGGCACCGTAGGTGAAGGTTTTCTTTGCAATATTGAACATATCTTCCTTTCTCTCTTTCTCTTGTCTTCGCTTAAATTCTTGCAACCGCCGATTCTACCTGCTTACCCGGGGAAAACCATGCTCCCGGAAAGCAAAAGAGCGGCGCGGCCAAAGGCCGCCCGCTCTTTCAAACGCTACTTGATGCGTCCCGACCGCATGGGCGGACGGTATCAGGCGTGGGCAAGATTACTTGCGCAGGCCCAGACGCTCGATAACGCTGCGGTACTTGTCCACATCGGTGCGCTTCAGGTAGTCCAGCAGCTTGCGGCGGCGGGACACCATGCGCAGCAGACCGCGACGGGAGTGGTGATCCTTCATGTGTTCCTTGAAGTGACCGGTCAGGTCGTTGATGCGTGCGGTCAGCAGCGCGATCTGCACTTCGGAGGAACCGGTATCGCCCTGAGCACGTTGGAAATCGCCAACGATCTGGGCCTTCTGAGTGGTGTTGATAGCCATATGTCAAACTCTCTTGAGTGTTACGACGCTGCCCCAGTTTGATAGAGCCAGGCGCCCGACGGTTAAAAAAACTTCGCTCCACGGGGAGCGAAGCGGCGGATTATACGCAGGGAGCAGAGGAGTAGCAAGAAAATTCCGGCCATTCCCCGCTATTTTGCACGCCCCTAGCCGTTGTCCTTCTGGCGCAGCAGGCGGTAGGGCCACAGCTTGCCTTCCCTGACCTCTCCCACCCCCTGCAGGACGCCCTCGCCATAGACCCGGGCCTTACCGGACCGGAGGTCGGTTGCCACCGGATTGCCGTGGGCAAAGCGCTGCAGGGATTCAGCCTCCAGCAATACCTCGGGCAAGCTCCGCAGCAAGGCATCCACCGGCAGCAGATAGCGCCCCCGGTCCGCCTCCTCCGTATTTTCCAGCTCTGCCAGGGACACCGCACGATCCAGTTCCAGCGGACCGACCCGGGTACGCCGCAGGCCCGTCAGATGGGCACCGCAGCCGAGGGCCTCGCCAATGTCCTCGGCCAGGGTACGGATGTAGGTGCCCTTGCTGCAATCCACCTGCAGACGGAAGTTGATGCCGTCGAAATCGCTGGCGGCCAGGCTGAGAATGGTTACTTCCCGGGCTTCCCGCTCCACCTCCAACCCCTGGCGGGCCAGCTCGTAGAGCGGCTTGCCATCGCGCTTGAGGGCCGAATACATGGGCGGCACCTGGGCAATCACCCCGGTGAAGCGGGGCAGCACGGCAGCCAGCTGCTCGGCGGAAACCTGTACCGGCCTGGTCTGCAGGACTTCACCCTCCGCATCGCCGGTGGCCGTGGTCTGACCAAGGCGGACGTCGGCAACATAGGCCTTGTCGGCATCCAGCAGGTCGGCGGAAAACTTGGTGGCTTCGCCGAAGCAGATGGGCAGCAGACCGGTGGCCAGGGGATCGAGAGTACCGGTATGGCCGGCCTTGGCGGCCGAAAAGAAACGACGCGCCTTTTGCAGCGCGTCGTTGGAGGAGAGGTGAAGGGGCTTGTCCAGCAACAGCACCCCATCCACCTGTTTCCAGGTGCGTCTGGGTTTGGACATGAGCTGGTCAGCTTTCGGCAGCGGTATCCGGCGGGGCTTCCCCATCCTCGTCGGGTGAAGTCTGGCGGCTGGTGGCCGCCGCTTCGTCGATCAGACGGGAAAGGCTGGTGCCGTGCTCGATGGAATTGTCGTACACGAAATGCAGCTGGGGCGTGGTGTGGATGCGCACCCGGCGCCCCAGTTCCCGCCGCAGGAAACCGGAAGCCTTGTCCAGGCCCTTCTTGATTTCCGCCAGCTGCTCCGCGGCCGCCAGGGTGGTGAAGAAAACCTTGGCATGGGCGTAATCGGGAGTCACCTCGACGTCGGTCAGGCTGACCATGCCGACGCGAGGGTCCTTCAGCTCGGTGCGAATGAGCTCCGCCAGCTCGCGGCGGATCTGCTCATTCACCCGGTCCTTGCGTGAAAAACTCTTGTTAGCCATCGTGCCTTACAGGCTCCGGGCGATTTCCTGGATTTCGTACACTTCCAGTTGATCGCCTTCCTCGATTTCATTGAAGTTCTTCAGGGACAGACCGCACTCGAAGCCGCCCTTCACTTCCTTCACGTCATCCTTGTAACGCTTCAGGGAGTCCAGCTCGCCATCCCACTGCACCACGTTGTTGCGCAGCAGACGGACGCGGGAATTGCGCTTGACCACGCCTTCCAGCACCAGACAACCGGCGATGGAACCGACCTTGGAAATGCGGAAGACCTGACGGATCTCCACCAGACCGGTGATCTGTTCCCGCTTTTCCGGGGACAGCATGCCGGACAGGGCTGCCTTCACCTCATCCACGGCGTCGTAGATGATGTTGTAGTAGCGGATATCCACGCCGAAGGTATCGGCCGCCTTGCGGGCGCCGGCATCGGCACGGGTATTGAAGCCGATGATGACGGCCTTGGAGGCGGATGCCAGGTTCACGTCGGTTTCGGTAATGGCACCGACCGCCGCGTGGATCACGTTCACCCGCACTTCGTCGGTGGACAGCTTGTTCAGGGATTGCACCAGGGCTTCCTGGGAACCTTGCACGTCGGATTTGACGATCAGCGGCAGGAACTTGGCGGCGCCCTCGCCCATGTTGTCGAACATGGACTCGAGCTTGGCGGCCTGCTGCTTGGCCAGCTTCACTTCGCGGAACTTGCCCTGACGGAACAGGGCGATTTCACGGGCCTTGCGCTCATCGGCCAGCACCATGGCTTCCTCGCCGGCAGCCGGCACGTCGGACAGACCCTGGATTTCCACCGGGATGGAAGGACCGGCCTGGTCGATGGGCTTGCCGTTCTCGTCCAGCATGGCGCGCACCTTGCCGAACACCTGACCGACCAGGACGATGTCGCCCCGCTTCAGGGTGCCGGACTGCACCAGGATGGTGGCCACGGGGCCCTTGCCCTTGTCCAGACGGGCTTCGATGATGATGCCCTTGGCCGGAGCATCCTTGGGCGCGGTCAGTTCCAGCACTTCGGCCTGCAGCAGCACATGCTCCAGCAGGTCGTCGATACCGGTACCCTTCTTGGCGGACACCGGCACGAAGGGGGAATCGCCGCCGTACTCTTCCGGCACCACGCCTTCGGCAATCAGTTCCTGCTTGACGCGGTCCGGATTGGCTTCGGGCTTGTCGATCTTGTTCACCGCCACCACCAGGGGCACATTGGCCGCCTTGGCGTGGTGGATGGCTTCCTTGGTCTGGGGCATGACGCCATCGTCGGCCGCCACCACCAGGATCACCAGGTCGGTGGCCTTGGCACCGCGGGCCCGCATGGCCGTGAAGGCCTCGTGACCCGGGGTGTCGAGGAAGGTCACCATGCCGCGGGGAGTTTCCACGTGGTAGGCGCCGATGTGCTGGGTAATGCCGCCGGCTTCGCCGGAAGCCACGCGGGTGCGACGGATGTAGTCGAGCAGGGAGGTCTTGCCGTGGTCCACGTGACCCATCACGGTCACCACCGGGGCGCGGGGCTCCTGCTTCACATCCACATGCTCGACGGCGTCGTCGAGGAAGGCATCCGGATCATCCAGCTTGGCCGCCAGTGCCTTGTGGCCCATTTCTTCCACCACGATCATGGCGGTTTCCTGGTCCAGCACCTGGTTGATGGTGACCATGGAACCCATCTTCATCAGGGTCTTGATCACCTCGGTGGCCTTGACTGCCATCTTGTGGGCCAGATCGGCCACGGAAATGGTTTCGGGCACGTGCACTTCACGCACGATGGGTTCGGTCGGCGCCTGGAAGGCATGGGCTTCGTCGTTGCCGCCGCCATGGCGCTTGCCATGCTTGCCGCCGCCACTGCGCCAGCCGCTGTTGGCATCGCCGCCACGGGTCTTGAGACCGGGACGCTTCTTGTTGCCGTCGTTCCAGCCGCCTTCCTTCTTGGCACCGGGCTTGGCGTCGCCGGGCTTGCCGGCGGGCTTATGCAGGGTGCGGTCGGCGGGCTTGTCGTCTGCCGGCTGGGCCACCTGGTGGGCGGTCGCCGCCTTCTTGGCAGCTTCGGCGGCCTTCAGGGCCACGGCCTTTTCCTCGGCTTCACGCCGCAGGCGCACCAGTTCGGCGGCGCGGGCCTGCTTTTCCTGGTATTCCCGCTGCTGGTGTTCCAGCAGGGCCTGGTGGCGACGGGCCTCTTCTTCCCGGGCTTTCATCTCGGCTTCGCCGATGACGGAAACCATGCTGCGCTTGACCACCTTGGTGCGGGTCGGCGCGGCAGCCGGAGCAGGCTCGGCGGCAGCCACGGGCTCCTCAGCCGGAGCAGCAACGGGCTCGGGAGCGGCTTCCACCACGGGTTCGGGCACAGGCTCGGGTGCGGGTTCGGGAGCAACTTCCACCACGGGCTCGGGCACAGGTTCGGGCGCGGCCTCGACCACGGGTGCAGCCACGGGCTCGACAACCGGCTCAGCCTGAACGGCAGCTTGCTGGGCTTCTTCGACTGCTGCCTCGACCACGCCTTCGCCGGCTTCACGCTTGACCAGGACGCGCTTCTTGCGCACTTCGACCTGGACGGTACGAGTCTTGCCGGTGGAATCCTGGGCCTTGATCTCGCTGGTCTGCTTGCGGGTCAGGGTAATCTTGTTCTTGCCCTGGGCTTCGCCGTGGCTGCTGCGCAGGTAGTCGAGCAGACGGGTCTTGTCCTGCTCGGAGAGCTGATCTTCAGCGGCTTGCTTGCTGACGCCGGCTTTCTGTAGCTGTTCCAGAAGAACAGCGGCCGGCATTTTCAGCTCGGCGGCAAATTGGGATACGGTGGTTTGCGCCATATTTACTTCTCTCCCTTCCCTCTCACTCGAACCAGTGCGAGCGGGCGTTGGTAATCAGTTGCTTGGCGCGATCTGCGTCAATGCCGGTAATTTCGGTGAGTTCATCCACAGCCAGGTCGGCCAGGTCGTCCAGGGTTTTCACACCGCCGGAAGCCAGCTTGGCAGCCAGGGACTTGTCCATACCGTCCAGGGCCAAAAGGGAATCTTCCACACCTTCGAGTTGCTCTTCGGTGACGATGGCTTCGGTCAAAAGCACATTACGGGCGCGGTTACGCAGCTCGTTCACCGTATCTTCGTCGAAGGCCTCGATTTCCAGCATTTCCGCCAGGGGCACATAGGCAACTTCTTCCAGGGTGGAGAAGCCTTCGTCGATCAGGATGTTGGCAACTTCCTCGTCCACATCCAGTTTTTCCATAAACAGCACACGGGTGGCAGCGGTTTCTGCTTCCACCTTCTTTTCCGACTCTTCCTGGGTCATCAGGTTGATGTTCCAGCCGGTCAGCTCGGAGGCCAGGCGCACGTTCTGGCCGCCGCGGCCGATGGCGATGGCCAGGTTGGCCTCGTCCACCACCACGTCCATGCTGTGCTTTTCCTCGTCAACCACGATGGAGCTGACTTCGGCCGGAGCCAGGGCGCCGATGACGAACTGGGCCGGATCCTGGGACCAGTGCACGATGTCCACGCGCTCGCCGGCCAGTTCGTTGGTGACGGCGGTGACGCGGGTACCGCGCATGCCGACGCAGGTACCGATCGGATCCACGCGGGGATCGTTGGACTTCACGGCGATCTTGGCGCGCATGCCGGGATCCCGGGCAGCAGCCTTGATTTCCATGAGGCCGTCTTCGATCTCGGGCACTTCCAGATCGAACAGCTTGATGATGAATTCCGGCGCGGTGCGGGAGAGGATGATCTGGGGACCGCGGGCATTGCGGTCGATGCGCAGCAGGAAGGCCTTGACCCGGTCGCCGACGCGCAGGTTTTCCTTGGGGATCATCTGGTCCCGGGGCAGCAGGGCCTCGATCTTGCCGGCTTCGATAATGGCGTTGCCGCGCTCCATGCGCTTGATGGTGCCGGAAACGATGTGTTCCTTGCGCTCCAGGAAGTCGGCCAGGATCTGCTCCCGCTCGGCATCGCGGATGCGCTGCAGGATGACCTGCTTGGCGGCCTGGGCGCCGATACGGCCGAAGTCGATGGGCTCCAGGGATTCCTCGATCACGTCGCCGACTTCCACGCCTTCGTCCTGCTTCTGGGCTTCGGACAGGGGCATTTCCAGGAACTCGTTGACGTAGGTTTCGTCAGCCACCACCTGCCAGCGGCGGAAGGACTCGTACTCGCCGGTATTGCGGTCGATCACGACGCGCACGTCGGCTTCGTCGTTAATACGCTTCTTGGTAGCGGATGCCAGGGCCGACTCCAGAGCGCCGAACACCACATCCTTGGCAACGTTTTTTTCGCGCGCCAGTGCATCCACCAGCAACAAAATCTCGCGGCTCATTGCTTTTCTCTCCTCGTATCTGCCTTCAACCCGCCATCAATCAAACTTCGGCTCCAGCCGGGCCTTGTCGATATTGCCCGGCTCGAGGGCCACTTCGCCCTCTTCCTTGCCGCTGTTCTTGTCAATCAGGCGCACGCAGACCTTGCCGTCGCGCACGCCCATGAGAATGCCGTTGTAGTTGCGCCGGTTGTTCAGCGCCACGCGCAAGCGGATATGCACTTCCTGGCCGGCAAAGCGATCGAAATCGGCCAGCTTCTTCAAAGGCCGGTCGAGACCGGGGGAGGAAACCTCCAGCCGGTCGTAATCGATGTTTTCCACCATCAGCACGCGGGAAAGCTGGTTGCTCACGGCAACGCAATCCTCCACGCCGATACCGCCCTCCTTTTCAGGCTGGTCGATAAAGACGCGGATAACCCGGGCCCGGGGCGTCAGTTCCAGGTCCACCAGCTCGTAACCCAGGCCGGTGACCGTATTTTCAACTAATGAGTGCAGATCCATGCGCTACAAATAAAAAATGGGCGAAACGCCCATCCAAAAAGTTACCCGCCCAAAGCTGGGCAGGACGATGAAAACTTTTGAATTATATCGGAAAACAACAGCCCGGACAACGGCTTTCCTGCCGGAAAGCCGCTACCCGGGCTCCAAACGACCCTGGGGGTAGCCGCGGATCGGGCCGCAGCGGCCCGAAATCACTTCCGG
The DNA here is from genome assembly GCF_058809645.1 of Azospira sp. MPR-E4. Lineage (NCBI taxonomy): Bacteria > Pseudomonadati > Pseudomonadota > Betaproteobacteria > Rhodocyclales > Rhodocyclaceae > Azospira > Azospira sp. MPR-E4. The sequence continues at coordinate 16,551 of NZ_JBXAST010000038.1, forward strand.
GTACGCTTATCCCGCTTCTGGATCACTTCCGGTGCCGGCAGGCCAAATTCCCGCATCAGCTTGGCCACATCCATGTCCGTCAGCTCCATGGTGCTGCCCCGCTTGAGGCGGGCCGGCAGGACAAAGGGGCCGTAACGCACGCGGATCAGGCGGCTGACCGTGGCCCCTACGGCTTCGAACATACGCCGCACTTCCCGGTTGCGACCTTCGGACAAGGTCACCCGGTACCAGTGGTTGGCCCCCTCGCCGCCCGCGTCCAGCAGGGTGGTGAAGCGGGCCGGACCGTCTTCCAGTTCGATGCCGGCGGCCAGCTGCTTGAGGGTGGCGTCGTCCAGGTCGCCCAGCACCCGCACCGCGTACTCCCGCTCCAGGTTGTAGCGGGGGTGCATCAGCCGGTTGGCCAGGTCGCCGGAGTTGGTGAACAGCAGCAGGCCGCTGGTGTTGTAGTCCAGCCGCCCCACCGCCACCCAGCGGCTGCCGCGCATGCGTGGCAGGAAGTCGAAGACGCTGTCACGGCCTTCCGGGTCGTCGCGGGAGACGATCTGGCCTTCGGGCTTGTGGTAGAGCACCACCCGGGGCAGGCGCAGGGAGCCGAAACGCAGATGCACCAGGCGGCCGCTGACCTTGACCTTGTCTTCCGGCCCCACCAGCTGGCCCACTTCGGCCGGCTTGCCATTGACCGTGACGCGGCCGGCGGCAATCCACTCCTCCATGTCGCGCCGGGAACCGACGCCGCTCTGGGCCAGGATCTTGTGCAGGCGCTCGGGCTTGGCCTCCACCGGCGCATTGCGGCCGCTGCGGCCGACGGCGCGGGGCGCAGGGGCATTGCGGCCGGCACCGCGACGGGGACGGGGCGCTTCCAGCTCCTCCGCTTCCTCCACGGCGGCGACAGGCTCGGGACGGGGGCGGGTGGGCGCGCGGAACGGTGTCCGCTTTGCCGCGTCCCGCGCGGGTTTCGGGCCAGGCCGGCCAGAAGCCGCGCCAGTGCTGCCTGAGCGACGACCATGGGGAGCGGGGTCGGAACCCTCCACCCACTCGGCGCCGTCGTCCCGGCGCGGACGGCCGCCGGCAGGGCTGCGGCGGGGTGCCTGGCCCGTCTTGGGTGCGGCAGGCTTACGGGGAGGCTTAGGAGGCATCGCTTAATTCCAGTGTTTGATTGAGTTGTTCCAGGGGCGGCAGCTCGGTCAGGCTGCGCAGCCCCAGATCGTCGAGAAATTTCTTGGTGGTGGCAAACAGGGCGGGACGGCCCGGGGTATCCCGGTAGCCCACCACATCGACCCAGCCCCGCTCTTCCAGGGCCTTGATGACCTGGGTGGCGACGGTGACGCCGCGGATGTCCTCGATGTCGCCCCGGGTCACGGGCTGGCGGTAGGCAATGATGGAGAGGGTCTCCAGCACTGCCCGGGAATACTTGGGCGGCTTTTCCGGATTGAGGGCTTCCAGATAGGGCATGTACTCGGTGCGGGTGCGGAAGCGCCAGCCGGTGGCCAGCTGGACCAGTTCCACGGTGCGCTCGCTCCACTCCTCCCGCAGCTCGTCGAGCAGCTTGCGCACCACTTCCGGCGCCAGCTCGCCATCGAACATCTGGCGCAGTTCGGACACCGAGAGGGGCTGCTGGGCGGCCAGCAGGGCCGCTTCCAGGATGCGCTTGATCTCGGCGGGGTTAGACGGTAACTGGGGCATCGCCCTCTCCTTCTTCCGCAGGGATTTCGACTATCTGCCCCGCCTCTTCCTCGGTCAGGGGCGTTTCCGCGTCGTCGGCAATGGCCAGGCGCACGTAGATGGGCATGAAGGCCTCGGCCTGGGTGATGCGGATCAGCCGCTCCCGGGCCAGTTCCAGCATGGCCAGGAAATGCACCACCACGGAAGGGGCGCCCAGCTCCACGTCGAACATGTGGATGAACTCGACGAAGCCGTCCGCTTCCTTCAGCTGGCGCAGGATCAGGCCCATGTGCTCGCGCACCGACAGCTCTTCCCGCTGCACCTTGTGGGAGGTATGCAGCTGGGCCTGGCGCAGGATGGACTGCCAGGCCTGCTGCAGGTCCGCCACCGACACGTCGGGGAAACGCTGCATCTGGGATTTTTCCACCCAGGTCTCGACCCAGACGAAGTCCCGCTCGGCCTGGGGATGCTCGTTCAGGCGCACCGCCGCCAGCTTCATCTGCTCGTATTCGATGAGGCGGCGCACCAGTTCGGCCCGGGGATCCTCCACCTCGTCCTCTTCCGCCTGCTTGGCCCGGGGCAGCAGCATGCGGGATTTGATCTCGATGAGCATGGCGGCCATCACCAGATAGTCGGCCGCCAGCTCCATGTTCTGGGAGCGCATGGCTTCCACGTACTCCAGGTACTGGAGCGTCAGGGGCGCCATGGGAATGTCGAGCACATTCACGTTGGCCTTGCGGATCAGGTAGAGCAGCAAGTCCAGGGGGCCTTCGAAGGCATCCAGCATCACCGCCATGGCGTCGGGCGGGATGTACAGGTCCAGGGGCAGCTGCTCCAGGGGCTGGCCGTAGATGCGGGCCAGGGCCTCCTGGGCCGGCGCCGCCTGGGGGGGCGGGATGTCGTCGAGGACCGGAGTATCGCTCATGTCAGGCGTAGTTCAGGCCCATGGCGGCGCGCACATCGGTCATTGTTTCCTGGGCCAGGCGGCGGGCCTTGGCGCAACCGTCGTTGACGATCTCCCGCACCAGGGCCGGATTGTCCAGATAGACCTGGGCCCGCTCCCGCATGGGCGCCTGTTCCTTGAGGATGCCGTCGATCACCGGCTGCTTGCATTCGATGCAGCCGATGCCGGCGGAAGTGCAGCCCTGGCGCACCCACTCCTTGGTGGCCCCGTCGGAATAGACCTGGTGCAGTTGCCACACCGGGCACTTGTCCGGATTGCCGGCGTCGGTGCGGCGCACCCGGGCCGGATCGGTGGGCATGCGCTTGACCTTCTGGGTGACGGAGGCTTCATCCTCCCGCAGGGTGATGGTGTTGCCGTAGGACTTGGACATCTTCTGACCGTCCAGGCCGGGCATGCGCGAAGCCTCGGTAAGCAGGGCATCGGGCTCTACCAGGATCATCTTGCCGGTGCCTTCCAGATGGCCCAGCAGGCGCTCCCGATCCACCAGGGACAGGCTCTGGGCCTCGTTCACCAGGCGCTTGCCCTCCTCCACCGCGGCAGCATCGCCGTCCTGCTGGAAGCGGGTGCGCAGCTCGTTGAAACGCTTGCCCACCTTGCCGCCCAGCTTCTTCACCGCTTCCAGGGCCTTCTCCTCGAAGCCGGGCTCCCGGCCGTAGAGATGGTTGAAGCGACGGGCGATTTCCCGGGAAAACTCCAGGTGGGGAATCTGGTCCTCGCCCACGGGCACCCGGTTGGCGCGATACACCAGGATGTCGGCAGACATCAGCAGGGGATAGCCGAGGAAACCGTAGGTGGTGAGGTCCTTGTGGGAGAGCTTTTCGATCTGGTCCTTGTAGGTCGGCACCCGCTCCAGCCAGCCCAGGGGCGTCATCATGGACATCAGCAGGTGCAGTTCGGCGTGCTCGGGCACCCGGGACTGGATGAAGATGGTGGCCTGATTGGGGTCCACGCCGGCGGCCAGCCAGTCGATCACCATGTCCCAGGCGGCCTTCTCGATGATGTCCGGCTGGTCGTAGCTGGTGGTCAGGGCATGCCAGTCGGCCACGAAAAACAGGCAGGGGTAGTCGTGCTGGAGCTTGACCCAGTTCTTCAGGACCCCGTGGTAGTGGCCAAGGTGCAGGCTGCCCGTGGGGCGCATGCCGGAAAGGACTCGTTCCGCGTACATGGTGATGTTTGTCTCAGGCTTGGAAATTGAAAATCAGGGCCAACAGGTAACGCATGATACCCATCAGCGGATAAAGGATGCTGGCCAGCACGCCGGAAAAGAGCAGCAGGATCAGGATCGGGAAGCCCCAGGGCTCCACCCGGGAAAAGGCGACGGCCTGGCGGTAGGGCAAAAGGCTGACGGCGATGCGGCCGCCATCCAGAGGCGGAATGGGCAGCAGGTTGAGCAGCATCAGGCCGATATTCACGTCCATGCCCAGGTCGGCCATGCGCTCCAGGGGCAGGGTATAGGCATTCACCGGCAGCAATTGGGCCAGCTTGAGCATGCAACCCCAGCCGATGGCCATGGCCAGGTTGGCCAGGGGGCCGGCGGCAGCCACCCACAGCATGTCCTGCTTGGGACGGCGCAGGCGGCCGAAATCCACGGGCACCGGCTTGGCATAGCCGAACAACAGGCTGCCGCCGGAAAAGAGCAGGATCAGCACCGGAATCAGGATGGTGCCTACCGGATCGATGTGGCGCAGGGGATTGAGGCTGATGCGCCCCGCCGCGTAGGCCGTCAGGTCGCCGAAGTGGCGCGCCACATAGCCATGGGCGGCCTCGTGCAGGGTGATGGCGAAGATCACCGGCAGGGCTGCAATGGCAAGGGTCTGGATCAGTTGGTCCATGGCGCGTCAGCGTAATAAAGGGGGGATTCTACCAAAGGGACCGACCCGGTTCCGGTCGGCCGTGCCGGTCAGAGACCGAAGGGGGCCAGCGCTCCGCGGCCGGCCCGCACCAGTTCCGGTGCCCCGCTGGTAAGGTCAATGACGGTGGTGGGCTCGGTGCCGCAATGGCCGCCATCCAGGATCAGCTCCAGCTGGTCGTCGAGACGGTCCTGGATCTCCCAGCCTTCGGTAAGGGGCGCTTCATCCCCGGGCAGCTGCAGGGTGGCGGTGAGCAGGGGCTCGCCGAACTCCTCCAGCAGGGCCAGGGCGCCCAGATGGTCGGGCACCCGCAGACCGATGGTCTTGCGCTTGGGGTGCATCACCCGTCGCGGCAGTTCCTTGGTGCCTTCCAGGATGAACACGTAACTGCCTGGCGTGACCGTTTTGAGCAGGCGGTACTGGGCATTGTCCACCCGGGCAAAGTGGGCAATCTGGGACAGGTCGCGGCACATCAGGGTCATGTGGTGCCGGTCATCGACGCCGCGGATGGCCCGCAGCCGATCCAGGGCCTCCTTGTCGCCCAGATGGCAGGCCAGGGAATAGCAGGAGTCAGTGGGAAAGGCGATCAGCCCCCCCTCCCGCAGGACCTGGGCGGCCTTGGCCAGCATGCGGGGCTGGGGATTGTCGGGATGGAGGGAAAGATATTCGGCCATGGCGTGGATGATCAGACGAAACGGGAGCAGATGGGCGTGAGGCCGTCCGGCAGGGGCGAGAGGCGCCCCAGGTCGGTATAGCTCTCCTCCGGCCCGTGGAAGTCGGAGCCGCGGGAGGCGAGAAAGCCGTAATGGCGGGCCAGGCGGGCGAAATGATGGATCTGGTCGGGGCTGTGGCTGCCGGTCACCACCTCGATGCCCTCCCCGCCCGCATCCTTGAACTGGCCCAGAAAACGGCGCAAGGCTGCATTGGAAATCTTGTAGCGCCCCGGATGGGCTACCACGGCCACACCGCCGGCGGCACGAATCCAGCTGACCGCGTCCTCCAGGGAAGCCCAGCGATGTTCCACGTAGCCGGGCTTGCCCGGGGTGAGGTAGTTGTCGAAGACGTTGTGCACGTCCTTGCACAGGCCGATCTGCACCAGATAGCGGGCGAAATGGGCACGGGAAATCAGGTTGGGGTTTTCCGCATAGGCCATGGCGCCCTCGAAGGCGCCGCGGATGGCAATGGCGTCCAGGGCCTCGGCCATGCGTCTGGCCCGTTCCACCCGGCCGCTGCGGATGCCGGCCAGCCCTTCGTTCAGAACCGGATTGGCGGCATCGAAGCCCAGGCCCACCACGTGGATGGAAAGGCCTTCCCATTCGATGGAAACTTCCACGCCATTGACTAGGCCCATGCCCATTTCCTCCGCCGCAGCCCGGGCGGCGGGCAGGCCGGCCAGATCGTCATGGTCGGTCAGGGCCAGCAATTGCACCCCGTTGCCGGCGGCGCGGCGCGCCACTTCGGCCGCCGGCAGCAGGCCGTCGGAAGCGGTGGAGTGGCAGTGGAAATCCCAGTTCAGGTCAGACATCGGCAGGTCGCGACAAAGGCGCCCCAAGACAGCAGGAAAGCGCGGAATCATAGCACAGGGGCCGCGCCGCCCCTTGGCCTCAGGCCGTGATGAAGGACTCCAGCAGCGCTGCCACCGCCTCGGGCGCATCGTGATGCAGCATGTGGCCGGCATCGGCCACCACGGCTTCCCGGGCCGAGGCAAAACAGCCCAGGCGTTCCCGATAGTCGCCCTCGTCTATATGAAAGCGTTTGAGGAAAGAGGTTTCCGCTCCCCGCACCCACAGGGTGGGCGCCTGGACCCGGCGCCAGCAGGCCTTGGCTTCCTCAAGCCGGTAGAGCAGCGGACTGGGGGCCTTGTGCCAGGGATCGCCGGCCCACTTCACACTCCCGTCATCGTCGATGCGCCCCAGATGGGTGGCCAGGAACTCGGCCCGAGCCGGTGTCAGGCGCGGGTTGTCCCGGCGCAGGCGGGATGCCAGGGCGGTCCGGTCGGAGTAGGCATGGAGTGAGGGCGGCGCAGCCAGTTGATCCAACCAGGCCGACAAGCGTTCCGGCGCCTGGGCCGGGACCATGTCATTGATACCGAAACCTTCCAGGGAGACCAGGTGACTGATCCGCTGGGGCCGCAATCCGGCGTACAGGCAGGCCACGTTGCCGCCCATGCTGTGCCCCACCAGCGGCACGGCCTGCCGGGGGAACAGGCTGTCCAGCATGGCATCCAGATCACCCAGGTAATCGGCGAACCAGTAGGGCCCCCGATTTTCCTGGCTGTCGCCGAAGCCCCTCCAGTCCGGTGCCAGCACGGACCACTCCCGACTCAGGGCATCCACCACGAACTGGAAGGAGGCGGCAACGTCCATCCAGCCGTGCAGCAACACCAGGGGCGGCGCCTCGGCAGGCCCCCAGCGGCGCAGGGCCTGGCGACGGCCGCGCAGGGAGAGATATTCGACTCGGCTCGGTTTCATGGCAGGCAAATGAAAAGGGCCGGCACAGGCCGGCCCCGGGTGTGGTGGCGCAGGACTCAGTCGTCGTGCATCTGGGACTGCAGGTAATTAGGCAGGGTCACCTTGGCGATCAGCTCCAGCTGGGTTTCCAGCCAGTCCACATGCTCTTCCTCGCTTTCCAGGATGTCTTCCAGCAGATCCCGGGTGACATAGTCGGCCACGCCTTCACAGTAGGCAATGGCTTCGCGCAGCAGGGGGATGGCGGCCAGTTCCAGCTTCAGGTCGCACTCCAGCATTTCCTTGGTGTTCTCGCCGATGAACAGCTTGTTCAGCTGCTGCAGATTGGGCAGGCCTTCGAGAAAGAGAATGCGCTCGATCACCTTGTCGGCATGCTTCATCTCGTCGATGGACTCGTGGTACTCGTGTTCGTTGAGCTTCTTCAGGCCCCAGTTCTTGTACATGCGGGCATGCAGGAAGTACTGGTTGATGGCGGTCAGCTCGTTGGCCAGAATCTTGTTGAGGTACTGAATGACTTTTTTATCGCCCTTCATGGCTGGCTCCTGATTCGTTGGGGAATGGATGCCGGTAGATTAGCACAAGGCACAAAAAAGAAGCCCCCGCGCCGATGTGACGCGAGGGCAAGGGGAAAAAGCGGAACGGACTGCCCGACCGAACCGCAACCCGAGGTTCAACAATGCTTGGCGTTAGCGCATTTGCCGCAGCCCCGGCACTGGCCCAGTTCGTCGCGCAACTGCTGGCGCACTTCCCGGGCGCATTTGCCGCAGCAGGTGCCCACCCCCAGCTCGTCGCGCAGGTCGGCAAGCGTGGAGGCGCCCATGGCTACGGACGCTGAGATCTGGCGATCAGTAACGGCGTGGCAGACACAGACATACATGGCGGGTGCTCCTGAACAAATGGATGGCTAACAAACTAATGAGAATTATTATCACAAACTCATCCAAATGCAAGTGCTTCTCAACAAATATTTATCAACCCATGTAGCAAGCCAACTCCCGCCCCTCCCGGAGGCCCTTGCCAGACACCCGGGCGACGGCCTGAAATCGAGCATTGGCGCGGTCTGGCAAAACGCCGCTGGCAGCGCCGCCCGGGCTTGTTGTCATGCCCCCTGCCTTTGGGTATAGTCCGCCGCGCAAACGGGAGAGCGCGGCCCGGCTTCCACGGGCTGCCGCCGAAGGCGCAATCCACCATTCGCTAGCCCCGAAATCGCTCAGGCAAAAAGGACCGTTTGCGGCAGAACATCTCTGGAGAGCGGCCCCCGATCCGGGCGGCCCACCGAAGGGGGCAACGGCCGCTGTTTCTCCATCCTTGGGTGGAACGAACGGGGGCCGCAACACTCTCAGGTTGCAGGACAGAGGGGGCGAGCCGGAAACCAGAACTGCCTGGCATTTTCCGGCTCGCCCCTTTTTCGTTTTCAGAATCGGCTTTCACAGCCCCGCCCAAGGAACTGAAATGACGAAGCAAACCGTCCTCAACAAGGCCCACCGCGCCCTCAATGCCCGCATGGTGGATTTCGGCGGCTGGGACATGCCGGTGAACTACGGCTCCCAGATCGAGGAACACCATGCCGTGCGCAACGACTGCGGCATGTTCGACGTCTCCCACATGTGCGCCGTGGATGTCACCGGCGCCGACGCCAAGACCTTCCTCCTGCGCCTCATCGCCAACAACGTGGACAAGCTGAAAGTCCCGGGCAAGGCCCTCTACAGCGCCATGCTCAACGAGGCCGGCGGCGTGGTGGACGATCTCATCGTCTATTACCTCACCGACACCCACTACCGGGTGGTCATCAACGCCGGCACCGCCGACAAGGATCTGGCCTGGATGGATCAGCTCCTGGGTCAGTGGCAGCTGGACGTCTCCGTCATTCCCCTGCGCGAAGGTCCCAAGGCCGTGGCCATGATCGCCGTGCAAGGCCCCCAGGCCAAGGCCAAGGTGTGGCAGGTGCTGCCCGAGGTGAAGGCCGCCACGGAAAACCTGGCACCCTTCTTCGGCACCCAGATCGGCCAGTTCTTCATTGCCACCACCGGCTACACCGGCGAGGACGGCTTCGAGATCGCCCTCCCCGCAGCCAAGGCCGAGGACTTCTGGAATGCCCTGATCGCCGCCGGCGTGCGCCCCTGCGGCCTGGGCGCCCGGGACACCCTGCGCCTGGAAGCCGGCATGAACCTCTACGGCCAGGATATGGACGAAACCGTCTCTCCCCTGGACGCCGGCCTAGCCTGGACCGTGGACCTCAAGTCCGAGCGGGACTTTGTCGGCAAAGCCGCCCTCCTCGCCAACGGCCAGAAGGCCCAGTTCCTCGGCCTCAAGCTGCTGGACAAGGGCGTGTTGCGGGCCCACCAGAAGGTGGTGACGAGCCAGGGCGAAGGCGAAATCACCAGCGGCACCTTCTCCCCCACCCTGGAACAGTCCATCGCCCTGGCCCGCCTGCCCCTGGGCGTCGCCCTCGGCGACACCGTGCAGGTGGATATCCGCGGCAAGCTGCTCAATGCCCAGGTGGTAAAACCCGTTTTCGCCCGTCACGGCAAGGCCGTGGCCTGATTCACCCCGATTTCAGCAATCAGAATTCACATTCAACTTAAGGAGAGTTCCATGTCCAACGTTCCCGCCGATCTGAAGTACACCAAGAGCCACGAATGGGTCCGCCTCGAAGCCGACGGCAGCGTCACCGTGGGCATCACCGACCACGCCCAGGAGGCCCTGGGCGACCTGGTCTTCATCGAGCTGCCGGAAGTGGGCAAGACCCTGGCCGCCGGCCAGGAAGCCGCCGTGGTGGAATCCGTGAAGGCCGCCGCCGACGTGTACGCCCCCATCGCCGGCAGCGTCACCGCCGTCAACGAGGCCGTGGTGGATGCCCCCGAGACCCTCAACCAGGACGCCTACGCCGCCTGGCTGTTCAAGCTGCAGCCGGCCAACGCCGGCGACCTGGGCGCCCTGCTCGATGCCGCCGCCTACGGCGCCGTGGCCGACAGCGAATAAGCCAGCAGACAAGGGAAGGGCAAAGCCCCTTCCCTTTTTCTTTCCGCCTCCCGAGATTGCCCATGTCCGATACCCTGCCCCAGTCCCTGTCCGCCCTGGAACAGAAGGACGAGTTCATCGCCCGCCACATCGGCCCCTGCGCCAGCGAAATGAGCCAGATGCTGGCCGCCATCGGTGCCGCCAGCCTGGATCAGCTGGTGGACCAGACCGTGCCCGCCGCCATCCGCTTCCCTGCCGACCTGCCCCTGCCTGCCCCCCGGCGCGAGCACGAGGCCCTGGCAGATCTGAAGGCCCTGGCTGGGCGCAATGTGGTGAAGAAGTCCCTCATCGGACAGGGCTATCACGAGACCCTGACGCCCAAGGTGATCCTGCGCAACGTGCTGGAAAACCCGGGCTGGTACACCGCCTACACCCCCTACCAGGCCGAGATTGCCCAAGGCCGTCTGGAAGCCCTGCTCAACTACCAGCAGGTGATCATCGACCTCACCGGCCTGGAACTGGCCAACGCCTCCCTGCTGGACGAGGCGACCGCCGCCGCCGAGGCCATGACCATGGCCCGCCGCGTCTCCAAGTCCAGCTCCAACCGCTTCTTCGTGGACGAAGCCTGCTTCCCCCAGACCATCGACGTGGTCAAGACCCGGGCTGCCTACTTCGGCTTCGAGCTGATCTTCGGCCCGGTGGAAGAAGCCGCCACGGTGGACGTCTTCGGCGCCCTGCTGCAATACCCCAACGACAAGGGTGAGGTCAGCGACCTCAGCGCCACCATCGCCGCCCTGAAGGCCAAGGGCGCCGTCACCGCCGTGGCCTGCGACCTCATGGCCCTGGTGCTGCTCAAGCCCCCCGGCGCCATGGGAGCCGACATGGCCCTGGGTTCCTCCCAGCGCTTTGGCATTCCCATGGGTTTCGGCGGCCCCCATGCCGCCTTCTTCGCCTGCAAGGACGAGCACAAGCGCTCCGTGGCCGGCCGCATCATCGGCGTCTCCGTTGATGCCCGGGGCAACAAGGCCCTGCGCATGGCCCTGCAGACCCGGGAACAGCACATCCGCCGGGAGAAGGCCAACTCCAACATCTGTACTTCCCAGGTGCTGCTGGCCAACATGGCCGGCATGTACGCCGTCTATCACGGCCCCGAGGGTCTCAAGACCATCGCCCGCCGCATCCACCGCCTGGCCGCCATCCTGGCTATGGGCCTGACCAAGGCCGGCATAAAGCAACTCAACGCCTGCTACTTCGACACCCTGCTGCTGGACCTGGGAGCCAAGGCCCTCACCGTGTACCAGGCCGCCCAGAACGCCGGCTACAACCTGCGTCTGATCGAGGGCGGCCGCCTCGGCATCGCCCTCAATGAAAAGACCACCCGGGAAGACGTGGCCGCCCTGCTGCAGCTCATCGCCGGGGTGAAGGTAGATATTGAAGCCCTGGACGCCCAGGTGGCCGCTGCCGACCCGGCCCTGCCGGCCGAGCTGCTGCGCAGCGACGCCATCCTCAGCCATCCCGTGTTCAACACCCACCACACCGAACACGAGATGCTGCGCTACCTGAAGAAGCTGCAGAACAAGGACCTGGCCCTGGATCACTCCATGATCTCCCTGGGTTCCTGCACCATGAAGCTGAACGCCACCAGCGAGATGATTCCCGTCACCTGGCCCGAGTTCGGCGACATCCACCCCTTCGCCCCCCTGGACCAGGCGCAGGGCTATGTGGAAATGATTGAGCAGCTGGCCGACTGGCTGAAGACCGTCACCGGCTTCGACGCCGTCTGTATGCAGCCGAACTCCGGCGCCCAGGGCGAATACGCCGGCCTGGTGGCCATCCGCCGCTACCAGGAGGCCAACGGCCAGGGCCAGCGCGACATCTGCCTGATTCCCAAGTCCGCCCACGGCACCAACCCGGCCACCGCCCAGATGGCCGGCCTGCAGGTGGTGGTGGTGGATTGCGACGACAACGGCAACGTGGACGTGGCCGACCTCAAGGCCAAGGCCGAGCAGCACGCCGCCAAACTCTCCTGCCTGATGCTCACCTACCCTTCCACCCACGGGGTGTTCGAGGAAGCGGTGAAGGATATCTGCGACATCGTGCACGCCAACGGCGGCCAAGTGTATATGGACGGCGCCAACCTCAACGCCCAGGAGGGCCTCACCGCCCCCGGCTTCATCGGCGCCGACGTCTCCCACATGAACCTGCACAAGACCTTCGCCATCCCCCACGGCGGCGGCGGCCCGGGCATGGGTCCCATCGGCCTCAAGGCCCATCTGGCCCCCTACATGGCCGACCACGCGGTGCAGGCCACCGGCCCTGCCGAGCGCAAGCACAAGGGCCAGGGCGCCGTTTCCGCCGCTCCCTTCGGCTCCGCCTCCATCCTGCCCATTTCCTGGATGTACATCGCCATGCTGGGCGGCAAGGGCGTCAAGACCGCCACCCAGGTGGCCATCCTCAACGCCAACTACGTGGCCGCCCGCCTGCAGGAACACTACCCGGTGCTGTACCGGGGCAAGAACGGCCGCGTCGCCCACGAGTGCATCCTGGACATCCGTCCCATCAAGGCGGCCACCGGCATCGCCGAGATCGACATCGCCAAGCGCCTCATGGATTACGGCTTCCACGCCCCCACGGTGAGCTTCCCGGTGGCTGGCACCATCATGGTGGAACCCACCGAGTCTGAATCCAAGGCCGAGCTGGACCGTTTCATCGACGCCCTGATCGCCATCCGCAATGAAATCCGCAAGGTGGAAGCGGGCCAGTGGCCGGCGGACAACAATCCGCTGAAGCACGCCCCCCACACCCAGAAGGACCTGGCCGACGAGGTCTGGAGCCGCCCCTACAGCCGTCAGGAAGCCTGCTATCCCCTGCCCTGGGTGGCCGAGAACAAGTTCTGGCCCAGCGTGAACCGCATCGACGACGTGTACGGCGACCGCAATCTCTTCTGCGCCTGCGCCCCTGTGGAGGACTACCAACATGGCTGATCAGATCCTGGTGCTCACCGTCATCGGTGACGACCGCCCCGGCCTGGTGGAGCAGCTGTCCACCGCCATCTCCGCCCATCAGGGCAACTGGCTGGAATCTTCCATGTCCCGCCTGGCGGGCAAGTTCGCCGGCATCCTCAAGGTCAGCGTACCGGCCGAGCAGGCCCCAGCCCTGCAGCAGGCACTGGCCGGCCTCTCCCTGCTCAAGGTGACGGTGGAAAGCTCCCCCGAAAGCCAGGAAGCGCCCAAGGGCCGCCGCCTGCGCCTTTCCCTGGTGGGCCACGACCGCATCGGCATCGTGCGCGAGGTCTCCCAGGTGCTGGCCCGCCACGGCGTCAATGTGGAGGAGCTGGCCACCCACACCTCCAGTGCCCCCATGTCCGCCGAAATCCTCTTCCACGCCCAGGTCAGCCTGCTGGCCGGGCCGGAGCTGGATGTGCGCGGCCTCACCGGCGAGCTGGAACGGCTCTCCAACGATCTCATGGTCGATATCTCCCTGGACGAAAAACTCAGCGTCTGAGCTTCCCGACCCCCTCCGCCC